>CAYUJK010000657.1:0-1972 GCA_964444895.1 uncultured Roseivirgaceae bacterium | reverse complement strand
AAAATTTCATAGGGTACGCTCTTTTTATCTCAAACACAACTTTTGATCATATCTCTTTTTCAAGGATTATCAGAACAATAGAAGGTTTGGAAAAAGAGATCGCTATTCGATAGTGTTAGCAACGGTGATAAAATGACCCAGCTGAGCGGTTGAATTTTGACCCACCCTGAGTAAACAATCCCCTTTATATCGAGGGGGTAGAAATGATCACTCAGGAGTATTTCATGGAAATTCAAATTTTAAGAAAACAAGGAAAGGGAATTCGACAGATAGCCAATGAACTATGTTTGTCGAGAAACACAGTAAGGAAATATTTAAGATCAAAGAAACCGCCAAAATATCACTCAAACCAGAAGCGGCCATCGAAATTGGATCCATTTAAAGCGTTTCTTGAAAAACGGATAAAAAATGCCGGGCGCCATTTTATTCCGGCTACTGTTCTGTATCGCGAGATCAAAGAACTCGGCTATCAAGGAGGGATGACAATTTTGCGAGACTGGGTAAGAAAAGGAAAAAAGCAAGTAGAGTCCCAAAAAAGAGTTGTGCGATTTGAAACTCCTCCTGGGCATCAGGCTCAGGTGGACTGGACAGTGGTAAGCAAAGGGTTATACGCTTTCGTCATGATCTTGGGATACAGCAGATGCGCATACGTTGAGTTTGTTCAATCCACGAACGAAGAGAGCCTGATGAGATGTCATCAAAATGCATTTGAGTATTTTGGCGGTTTTTGTAAGGAGTTGTTGTACGACAACATGAAAACCGTTGTCATTCAAAGGGATAAATATGGGCCATCTCAACATGGTTTTCAGAAGGCTTTTTGGGACTTTTCTAAACACTGGGGATTCATCCCCCGTCTATGCCGTCCATACAGAGCTAAAACCAAAGGAAAAGTCGAGAGATTCATCGGATATTTAAAACGCAGTTTCTATTATCCTCTGGTGACAAAGGAAGATCACGACCTCTATTCTTTGAACTATGAAGTAAAGAAATGGCTGTCGGAAATTGCAAACAAGCGATGGATCAAAGAGTTGAAGTCAACTCCCCAACGAAGGTTTGTGGAAGAATCTAAGCATTTGCAGCCATTGGCTCCCGCTTATTTTTCCGATAAAAGATGTCAAATACGACAAATTGAAATTGTCCGACCACACCCTTTAGAGATCTATGAAATGACGGGGGATATGATATGAATCTCCAACATGAGAGAATCGAAGATTTGTGCCAGAAGCTGAACTTGATCGGAATTGAGAACCAATTTCAATCCCTTGCATCAGAGGCTGTCAAAGAGGATAAAAGCTATGTGGATTTTTTAGAGCAAGTGTTGCAATCAGAGTATTTAGCGAGACAAACAAGAAGGCAAAATACCCTTACGCGATTTGCCGGTTTTCCCTCAATAAAGACTTTGGAGCAGTTTGATTTTAGCTTCGCTCAAGGAGTTGATAAAAAGCAAATAATGGGGTTGGCAAGCCTGGGATTCATCCAAAGAGCGGAAAACATTGTGTTTCTCGGTCCAAGTGGAGTTGGCAAAACCCACTTGGCAATAGCGTTGGGATATTTAGCCACCCAGTCAGGGTTAAAAGCTCGGTTTATCACAGCAGCAGACCTTGTGGTACTGCTTGAGAATGCGTATAAGGAGGGCAAATACGAAGTTGTGTTTCGCAATGGAATTTTATCATCCAAGTTATTGATTATTGATGAACTAGGATATTTGCCCCTGCAAAGGCATCAAGCAGATCATTTTTTCCAAGTCATCGCCAAACGATACGAAAAAGGGTCGACAATAGTGACCTCGAACTTGAATTTTTCCCAATGGGACAAGTCTCTTTCCGGAGACCAGGCATTGACATCGGCTTTGTTGGACAGGCTGTTGCACCATAGCCACATCATTCCGATTAAGGGAGACAGCTATCGTTTAAAAGAAAAAAAGAAGATGGGAATTTTTAATCCCAAAGAAGAAGGCTAAGATCCTTGCCGC
>CAYUJK010000656.1:0-1976 GCA_964444895.1 uncultured Roseivirgaceae bacterium | reverse complement strand
TCAGGCCCATCGCCTTTATCATTTTCAGTCGATGGCGCCAGTATTCTTTGGGGATACGCCCATAGTGCATCTCTCCCGAATATATCTTTATCGGCTTTCCCTGGTAATAGAAATGACCCTCTGCTATCTCAAATTCCGCAACTGTCTGCGCCGGGGAACGGAAAGGAAAAATCCCCACAAAACACCACAGACAAATGATCAATATTTTATTACATTTCATCGCTCTTTTTAAATATTGATTTCGTTATTGGTTCTGACAGAATGCAGGATGCAGTATACGAGACTCAAGATACAGGCGGAGAATACAGAACACTGAATACCAAAATCATAAAGGTACAATATTCAACAATCAACACTCAATTTACAGTTTGTGCCCTTAACTTCCTGGAAATTGGTTAACCATACGTAAAGGCCAGCGCCGGATACGAACCCATTTTTTTTAGGACCCGATCCGGCACAAACACCTTTACCTTCCCACTGTCGGTTTTCCATTTTACGCTTATTCCATTCGGGTCCGAGGGTGCCCATAGTTTTATTTGCGATCCCTTTTCCGGGATATGGCCACTCCATTCAATCGTCTTGGGAATTTGCTGACCCGCTGGTATTTTCACAATTGCATTTAGAGAACCATCTTTATTTTTCGTAAAGAAAACAGGGCCATCCTGGTAGTGGTCCAGCGTTCTCGTTTCATAAATTGCACTTCCATTTACCTCCAGCCAATCGCCTATCTCCGCCATTTTTTCCAACACTGCTTCATCGATGGTTCCGTCAGGTTTGGGGCCTATGCCCAGCAACATGCTGCCGCCTTTGGCTACCACTTCGATGAGCTGATGGATAATTTGGGTGGATGATTTCAGGGGATCATTAGGCACGTAACCCCAATTATCGCCGAGCGGAATACAACTCTCCCAGGGATAGGCCAGCTTTTCTTCCGGCACACGTCGCTCGGGAGTCTGGTAGTTTTCAAAAGGGCCGTGTACGGTGCGGTCCACTATGAGGATGCCGGGCTGTGCCTTGCGGGCCATGGCGGCAATACGAGGCATATCAATATCCTGATCCCAATCGGGTATGCGCGCTCCCCACGATCTCACTTCTTCGTTCACCGTTTCGAGCGGTCGCACCCAGCCGCCATCCAACCACAAGATGTCTATCGCGCCGTAGTGATGCATCAGTTCGCTCAATTGGTTGTAAGTAAATTTTTTGAAATTCTCCCACCGCTCCGGGTGCTTCCTGATGTCGTAGTTATTGTTCCTGTCGGCTGTGGCATATTTGGGCCACCAGTAGTACTCCGTATGCCAGTCGGGTTTAGAAAAATAAGCCCCAATCATGAAGCCTTCCTTCCTGAAAGCATCAAAAACGTGCCTGGCTACATCAGCCTTGGGGTGAGCGCTAAAGGGCCCATTAGCGATGCTGAAATCCGATTGTTTCGTGTCAAACATGGAGAATCCATCGTGATGTTTGGTGGTAAATACCAGGTACTTCATCCCAGCATCTTTGGCTGCCGCGGCCCACTGCTCAGGGTTGAAATTGACCGGGTTAAATTCATCCTTTAGTCCCCAATACCACTCCTTGAACTGATCGTAGGTCATAGAATCGGGCCGGCTGATCCAGTCTTCCGAACACAAGGCCCACGACTCAATGATTCCCGGCACAGCATACAAACCCCAGTGGATGATCATCCCGAATTTCAGGTCCTGCCACTGTTCCAGTTTGTCCAGCACCAGCTGATCTTCCGGCCATTCGTAAACCGTCGATTGCCGGTGAATGTTGTCTTGCTGGGCGTAACAAGCGGTCGCTAAGATTGTGATCAGGATTGAGGTGTAAATTGCTTTCATGCTGTTGATTTGCTTAATTGTTGAATCGTTGAATCGTTGAATTGTTGAATTGCCTGCCGCAGGCTGGTTGAATCGGTTAATTGCCTGCCGGCGAGGCAGGTTGAATCGTTGGCTGCTCCTATAATCGTTGAAGTTCTTCGT
>CAYUJK010000655.1:0-1981 GCA_964444895.1 uncultured Roseivirgaceae bacterium | reverse complement strand
GGGCGTTAGCCTTTGTTTTCGAAAGTAAAAACACAAAAAGCACAGTGCCTAAGTATGATTTCGTGGTGTAGGCCCATTAATTCCCGACCGTTGAAGCGGGTATTGGCTGGCGGTGAAGCTTCGGCGTTATAGCTGTTTGATCTGGTCTCCCTGGTGAAAAGCTTGAAAAAACCAATTTCCCGAAACCGGTTTACATCACCACGTTGATAATCTTCTTCGGCACTACGATGATCTTTTTGGCTTCTTTTCCTTCCAGCCATTTCTGTACCACCTCATTAGCCCGCACTTCGGCTTCTATTTCCGGGTTGGGCTTGTCGAGGGGGAAGTTGATCTTGGTGCGCATCTTGCCATTGATCATGATGGGGTACTCGTGGGCTTCTTCTACCAGGTATTTCTCCTCTACTTTCGGGTAGCTCGCTCTAATTACGCTTTCTGAATGGCCCAGTAGCTGCCACAATTCTTCGGCGGTGTAGGGAGCAAATGGTGAAAGAGCGATGACCAGCGGCTCCAGGATAGCCCGCTTGCTGCACTTCAATTGCGTAAGCTGGTTCACGCAGATCATGAACTCGCTCACCGAGGTATTGAAAGAAAGGTTTTCAATATCCGTTTCTACTTTCTTCAGGGTTTTATGCAGTACTTTCAGTTCTTCAGCATTGGCGGCCTCCTCCGAAACTTTAAAGTTCCCTCCATTGTCGTGAAATAAATTCCAGAACCTGCGGAGGAACTTGGCCACGCCGTCTATGCCGTGGGTATTCCAGGGTTTGGAAAGCTCGATGGGCCCCAGAAACATCTCGTACATGCGCAGTGTATCGGCGCCGTATTTTTCAACAATATCATCTGGATTAACAACATTATACTTAGACTTAGACATTTTTTCTACTACTGAAACACAAATAAAATCCCCATTCTCTTCTCGAATAAAATTTATTGAGTTTGGTTCGAAGCCTATGTGTCTCATGAAACTATGAGTATCTAAGATATCTCCATTTACAAAGTTCACATCGATATGAATGCCATGGAGACTAACTTCACTATCGACATCCAATTTGGTAATGGCACTTGGAATTTTAGAATTAATGAAATTTTTTACCTCGTCTATATTGTCTTTTATTTTAAGCAGATACTCATAGTGAGTTCGAGACACCCATATTTGTCCCCGAACATGTCCACTCCTATGACCAGAAAAAGATACTCTGTAGGCTAATTTGCTAACCCCCTGGATCATGCCCTGGTTTACCAGTTTTTTAAAAGGCTCTTCGTGGAAGACGTATCCTCTGTCAAAGAGGAATAGGTTCCAGAACCGGGAATACAGCAGGTGGCCCGTGGCGTGCTCTGTGCCGCCAATGTACAAGTCCACCTCATTCCAATACTTTACGGCCTCAGCGCTGGCAAATTCGTTTTCGTTTTGCGCGTCCATGTAGCGCAGGAAGTACCAGCTCGATCCCGCCCAGCCGGGCATGGTGGTCAGCTCGTAAGGGTACTGCCCCTGGTATTTCCAGTTTTTGGCGCGCGCCAGGGGAGGCTCGCCGGTTTCGGTGGGCTTGTATTCGTCTACCTTTGGCAGTTCCAGGGGAAGGTCTTTTTCGTCGATCAGATGAGGAATGTCGTCTTTGAAATACACGGGCACCGGCTCGCCCCAGTAGCGCTGGCGGCTGAATACTGCATCGCGCATTTTGTAGTTGATCTTGCCCTTGCCAAAACCATTTTTAGCAGCGTGTTCCGTGGCCGCCTTAATGGCTTCATAAGAATCCATGCCATTCAAGATGCCGGAATTGATCATTTTGCCGTGTTTCTTTTCGGTGGGGTCTTCCAGGCCTTCCGTGCCTTCAATCACGCAGATGATGGGCAGGTTGAAATGATTGGCAAAGCGAAAATCACGGTCATCACTGGAGGGCACGGCCATCACTACACCGGTGCCATAGCCTGCCAATACATAGTCGGCAATCCATAGCTGTACTTTTTCACCAGTGAAGGGGTTGAT
>CAYUJK010000654.1:0-1985 GCA_964444895.1 uncultured Roseivirgaceae bacterium | reverse complement strand
GGCGCCGATCCTCTGGTGTGCTACCGCCCTACTGCGATAGGAAAGCGGGATAAAATCAGCACTATTAATACGAGGAAAGATTACACAATGAAAAAATGAAAAAAGCAGCCCAACGCGGGGAACTCTGAGAACTACGGAAAATAACTGTTAAGAATACGGCTTTATGAAGCCGGCCCGGCTGACTCCGACCCAATGTCAGCCGGGCCATAAACCGGAGCGTGCTACCAAGCCTACTCCGAATAGTACACTCTTTTTACTCTCTCTCCCACGCTGGTGAGGACTTCGTAGGGGATAGTTCCCAGCACAGCAGCAAGGTCCTGGATGGTGGGGCTTTCGCCGAAAATGACGACCTCGTCACCCTCCTGCGCATCAATGCCGGTAATATCGATCATCGACATATCCATGCAGATATTGCCGATCAGCGGTGCCGGCCTGCCGCCCACGTTTACGGTCATTTTACCGTTTCCGAGGGCCCTCGGAAAACCATCGGCATAGCCTATAGCGATCGTCGCGATGGTTGCGTCTCTTTCCGCCCGCCCCATTCTGCTATAACCTATGGTGTCGCCTTTTTTTACTTTTTTTATCTGTGATATCTCCGTTTTCAGGGTGCCCACAGGGCGCAGCTTTTCCTGGCGCATGCCACATGACTCGTGACCATAAAGGCCCACACCCAGCCTAACCATGTCATATTGGTATTCGGGAAAGCGGATGATGCCTGGCGAGTTCAATGCGTGAAACAAGGGTGTGTAGTTGAGCGCATCCTTAATTTTATCAATGTGTTTCTGAAACAACGCCAATTGCTGAAAGCTGAAGTCATTGTGCTTTTCTTCGTCAGCGCCGGCCAGGTGGGTAAATGCCGACTGTACCTTTATGTAGGGGTGGCCAGCTATTGATTTCATGACCAGATCCATTTCCTCCCATTCAAAGCCCAGCCGCTTCATCCCAGTGTCAATTTTCAGGTGAATAGGGCAGGGCGTCTTCGCCCGGTTCAGAAACTGGATGAGGGACTTGAGCTGCCGCACCGAAAAAATCTCTGGTTCCAGCCGGTATTTTATTAGTTTTTCAAAACCATCAGACGTAGTATTCATTACCAATATGGGCGCCGATATTCCCTGTCGACGCAGCTCTATGCCCTCGTCGGCATAGGCTACGGCCAGGTAGTCTACCTGGTGAAACTGCAGCAGGTGAGCCACTTCCACACTGCCGCTGCCATACGCAAAGGCCTTTACCATTACCATGATTTTCACGTCCGGTTTCAGCAGGCTTTTGTAATAATTAAGGTTATGCGAAAGGGCGTCAAGGTTCACTTCCAGCTTGGTGCCGTGAATCTTTTCCGATAGAAAATTGGAAATCTTTTCAAATTGAAACGGTCTCGCTCCTTTAATGAGAATCGTTTCGCCAAAAAAACGGTCAGGGCTGATGCGCGAAAGGAATTCTTCGGTTGTCATAAAAAATTCCTTGTCGGCGCGTATGCGGTCTCCTGTTTGTGTAAGCAGCGGGCCAATGCCATAGAGCTGGTCTATGCCGGCGTTGTTGATCATGGTGATAAGCTCTGGCAAAGCGGCGCCACCATTGCCGGCCTGAAGAATGTCTGACAAAATCAATACTTTTCGGGTATTGCGGCTCTGGTTGTTGAGGAATTCCAATGCCGTTTGTAGTCCTGCCAGGTCGTTGTTGTAGGTGTCGTCAATGATGGTGGTTTGGTTTATGCCCCGTTTCACTTCCAGGCGCATGGGCACACTTTTCAGTTCCTTAAGATTCTCCTGGATAAAGATGTCGTCAAAATCAAGTTTGATGAGTACAGCAATGAGATGCATGGCGTTTTCTACCGATGCCTTGTCAAAAAAGGGCATCTCAAATTGATGAGTGGCCTGATTGTGCTGTAGCGTGATGCTGCTTCCGGTTTGAGTTTGCGATGATGACAAGATCCGGAGGTCGGATTCCGGGCTTTTTCCCCAGGTGAAAGTGTTGACATTTTGCGGACG
>CAYUJK010000653.1:0-1996 GCA_964444895.1 uncultured Roseivirgaceae bacterium | reverse complement strand
TGGTGGGCAAATCGGAAAAACTGCTTCGGGAGGCCATTTTGCGAAATTATCTCACCGGCGCTATCATTATTATTTGCCTTTTTTTAGGAGTGATTCTGGTACTGTACCGCAAAGGCAGCCACGACAACAAGGAGCTGAGCCGTCAAACGGAAAAAATAGCTGTACAAAGCCGCAATATTGAAGTTCAGAAGGAGCAACTTGAAAAGCGAAACGAACGCCTCACGCTGCTAAACGACGACAAAAATACGCTGATCAAAGTGCTGGCACATGACCTGCGCTCACCCGTAAATCAGATACATGGCTTTGCCAATATCGTGCTGCTGGACAAGGAGCGGCTCAGCGAAGATCAATTGCGGTACATCGACCAAATTATCGATACCGCTACGCGAATCAACGGCATGATCGGTAAGATACTGGACGTAGACGCCCTGGAGTCAAACCGCATCAACACGTTCCTGGAAAAAGTGAACCTGACCAAACTGGCCATGCAGGCCGTGACCAACTTTCAGAAGGAAGCCGAAAAAAAGGAAATCGACCTGTTCTTTCTCAATCATGAAGAAGGTGAAGGCATCGCCCAGTTAGACTACCTTTACACTACCCAGATACTGGAAAACCTGATTTCCAACGCGATAAAATTTTCTCCTCCCAGGAAAAGTGTGGCCGTAAGCGTACGACGACAGAGCGGCCGCGTGCAGCTATGCGTGAAAGACGAAGGCCCTGGATTTACAGAAGAGGACAAGAAGTACTTATTTGAAAAATTTCAACAGCTAAGTGCCCGTCCTACCAGCGGAGAAAAATCTACCGGACTGGGCCTGGCCATCGTGCGGCAGTATACTGAGCTGATGAACGGAAAAGTGTGGTGCGAATCGGAAGCCGGAAAAGGGGCCACATTTTACGTGGAGTTTGAGGAGGTAGGCCAAACGTCCTAAGGGCAAAAACAGTCGATTTCGACAACGAAGATGATTGGCCAATTGGCAGTCAATTCTATTTCTCCACCCTCCCATCTACCAGCTTGATCACCCTGTTGCCATAGTTGGCAAACTCCTCATTGTGGGTCACCTGGATAATGGTCATGCCTTCCTCGTTGAGTTTTTTCAGGAGATCCATGATCATCTTGCCCTGGTCGGAGTGGAGGTTTCCCGTGGGCTCATCTGCCAGGAGGAGCTTTGGCTTCCCGGCAATGGCGCGGGCGATGCCCACCAGTTGCTGTTGACCGCCTGAAAGTTGCTGTGGAAAGAGGTCCTTCTTGGCCACGATGTTAAACCGATCCAGTAAGTCAGCTACGATGGCTTTTCGTTCCTTTCCCCCTACCCCTTTGTAGAGAAGGGGCGTTTCTATGTTTTCGTACACCGTAAGGTCTTCGATGAGGTGATACGCCTGGAAAATAAACCCAATGTAGTGGCGGTGATATTCTGTTTTCTTCTTTTCCTTGAGCTGATGAACGGGTTCGTCGTAAAACAGGTATTCCCCTTCGGAAGGTTCATCTAACAGGCCGATGATATTGAGCAGTGTGGATTTGCCTGCCCCACTGGGCCCCATTATGCTGATAAACTCCCCTTCTTCGATTTCAAGGTTAATGCCTTTCAGGATGAATGTCCTTTGAAATTTGGAGGAGTAGTATTTGTCGATTTCTTTGAGTTGGATCATTTTAGAAATGGTTATTGAGATAATGGGTTATTGAGTGATTAGGTGAGTTTTCAAATTTTTGTGATGGACGTTTGTCAATGTAGCAATACATCTTTGTACCCTTAGGTTGAAGCCACTATTATCGAATAATCATACCGGAAAATTAATCCATTGTAAAACAAGGTGTTAAAAAAACTATGGATAAAGACTTGTCAAAATATTTGACAAGGAAATGTCAATAAAGTGGACGGTTCGGTAATTCCCCGGACTCAATCATTCAATCACAATTTGCCCTTTTCATTTTGTTTGGAGAGTTGTCCTTTTAGGGCGAAATAGCTCACTTGCCCCGTCCTTTAGGGCGGGGTTTAGA
>CAYUJK010000652.1:0-1996 GCA_964444895.1 uncultured Roseivirgaceae bacterium | reverse complement strand
GTATGATCTTCATGTTTTTCAAACTTTAATTTGGCTGGTCAACATTTAACTGAGGGAGCAAATCGAGCTGATCCAAAGGATAGGGCAAAAACCGGTTGTTATCCGAATACGATCGCCCGTCATGGTTTAGCTCTGCCGTCCTTTCATGGCGAACCAGGTCGTAAAACCGTATGCCCCACTCCAGTCCCAATTCTGCGAGTTTCTCATCCAGTACATCATCAAGTGTCACGCCCGAGAGCGGGATGGTAAACCCTGCCCGCTCACGTACTTCATTGACCGCCTCGTCAGCCGTCATCACGCCGCTGGTAGCTCCCATTACAAGGGCTTCGGCGTGCATGAGCAAAATTTCTGCATACCGGATGCAAATGAAATTTTTATTGGTACCAAAATCTACCCTTCCCGGCGTCAACTGATTAGATGGCAGGTAGTGCTTTCCACTTGAAAATATCGCCCTGGGATTAGGCTGTCCATCGGTTCTGCCCCACACATCGCCGTCGCGGGTGGTGTTTGACACAAAAGCCGGCAGCGTGGCATATTCGGGATCGGCCTGCAGCGAATCGATGCCCTGCTGGGTAAACAGCACGCTGGTTTCCAGTCGTACGGTTTCATCTCTATCCAGCATGAACTTTATGTATTTCAATGTAGGCTCGTAAAAACCCCATCCACCGCTGGCGCCGGGCACGGCAGGCTCCCAGTTATTCGGTCCAAAAAACGCGAAAAGGTAGGCCCTGTTTTCTCCGGAGCTTTGGCCAAAGTCTGAATACTGAAGCTCAAGCAGGTTTTCATCAGCGAGCTTTCCGGGAATTTTAAACAGCTCGTAGAAATCAGCAAACAAGGAAAAATCTCCCGAGCTGATGATCTCTCCCGTGGCATCGGCTACTGCCTGGTAGTTTTTCAACTCAAGGTTCGCCAGTGCTTTTACCGCAAGGGCAGTGTACCGGGTAACTCCGCCAGGCACATCCGTACGCTGGTTCGGTCTTACGGCGGGCAGCAGAGGGATAACCTCATCCATGCGGTTAGAAATGTGCTGTAGCACCTCCTCTCGATCAGCAAGGGGTGCATTGTACAGCGCCTCAGGACCGGAGGAAGTCGGGATCAGCAATGCGCCCCACAGGCGGGTAAGTTGAAACAGTTCAAAGGCGCTCAGCACTTCTATTTCTGCCATATACTGATCGGCTACAGAAGGGTTCGGAGCAAACTCCTTGTAGCGCTCCAGTTGTTCGATTGCCGCCAGAAATGAAAAGATGTCGGAATAGAGATTGAGCCACACGGAATTATACATCCAAAATGAACGGTCGTACCGGAAGAGGTCCGTTTCGATCAGTGGCACCTGGTCGCCCTGTGCATTTACCTCATCGCCCCTTACAGAAATGAGCGGAAAGGTCTCCCACTGTAATTCATAAAACCTGGCATACGACCCCCTGAGGAGCGGAAGCATATTTTCCGTCAGCGTATAATCGGTCTGTTCTACAAGCACCTCCTGTTCCAGAGGCTCGTTGAGCATATCGTCGCAGGATGTTGTGATGCTGAGCGTAAGCACGGCCGCCATCACCCATCCGAAGTGTTTTATATTGTCTAGTTTCATCGTTGTTCTCATTTTGAAAGGTTTATAGCTTCACATTTAGCCCGATGGTATATACCGCTGGAATCGGGTACGTTTGGCGGTCTATGCCGTTTGATACTTCCGGGTTGAAACCATTGTAGTTAAACACGGTGAGCGGTCGCTCCGCCGTAAATGTGATTCTAACATCGGGCATGGAGGCTCCCAACACCTGTGTATTAGTAAGCAGGTAAGACAACCTCACATTTTGAATTCTGAAGTAAGAGCCGTCTTCTACAAAATAGTCGCTCATGGCCTGGTTATAGCCTTTTCGCAAACCTGCCGCAGAGGGGTACTTATTCGATGTGCCTTCGCCCCTCCAAAGATTGGTAGCCAGGTCAGCATCAATATTTGTGTCGGTGGTGAAGATAATTTCTCCCCGTTTCCTGTTCAAAA
>CAYUJK010000651.1:0-1998 GCA_964444895.1 uncultured Roseivirgaceae bacterium | reverse complement strand
CGGCAATAGTGCCACCTAACTTTAAATTTATTAATCATGACAAAAACTATTTTCTATCATGCCGGCTGTCCGGTTTGTGTAAGCGCCGAAGAGGAAATCTTAACCCTGATTGACCAGTCTCAAGTGGAAATCGTGCATCTGGGAGAGGAGAAGACTCGCATTTCAGAAGCCGAGAAAGCCGGGGTGAAATCCGTTCCCGCACTGCTTACCCCTACCGGAAGCGTGCTGCACATCAATTTCGGAGCTTCTCTGGACGATGTAAAGAACTA
Source organism: uncultured Roseivirgaceae bacterium (assembly GCA_964444895.1). Taxonomy (GTDB): domain Bacteria; phylum Bacteroidota; class Bacteroidia; order Cytophagales; family Cyclobacteriaceae; genus CAJXNP01. The sequence goes on along the minus strand of CAYUJK010000651.1, from coordinate 1,729 downwards.
AAAAAATTTACCTCAAATAGTTAGGAATACTAACTATTTGAGGTTTCTACCACTTTAAAACGCAAGAAAATGAAAACGTTATTTGCAACCCTATTTATGATAGCAAGCGCTGCAGCCACATCGGCTGTGGCGTGTGATAAGTGCAAGGTATACGAGAGCACGCCCGATTTTGTCATTACGGCAGCTCAGGTAGCACACAACAAAGCCTACGGCACACTGGAATTTGAAATTACTGTAGAAGGGCAAGCGGGAAAAACGGTGCCTAAGCCTGTAGGTAAGATGGATGGCGCTCCGGTGTTGGCGTATGTTTTTCCTACCACGCTGGCGCCCGGGGATGTTGGGTTTAGCGCTACGGAAGGAATAGTGGCGCTGGCCCTTACGTCGCATCCTGATTTTGACGACTCCCCTCTTTGGGATGAAGACAGAGACGGCAACTATGACAACGACGGAATAGTATGGCATCCACACTGGGTAGTATTGCAGAAAGACGAGCGGGTAAAAGGCGGCTTTTCGGTTAAAGAGCATAGCTCTGCCGAACGGGTGGAAAAGCCGCGTACTGCCCCGGACATGCCCATGTTCATGGATTCGCCCGGATTTCCTGTTATCACAGAGGGGCGCCAGATCAGGGTGTCGGTACCCTTGTATCGCATCAATGACCGGGTGGATTTCAGCTACGATGTCGTCACCTGCTACCTTAGGGTAAGCGCACCGGAAGGCGGCATGAGCATGGCAAAGCCAATGTTGGGCGTGTACAACGTGTTTAGCGTGCTGTCCGGAGACTTGAGCCTCCCTTACAAGGTAAAATAAATATCCATGATGGGAGAGGGGGTAAAGCGTGTGGACACAGTCCTGCGCTTTGCTTTTTCATTTCTGGCTTGTTGTCAGGTTAGGGAGAAACGGGAACAATGCCTACCTTTGGCAGCAACGCATAGTTTCAATGGATAAAAGGAAGATAAAATCAGCTTTTGATCTGGATGTGCAGAACCAGCACCTGGATAGCAGGATAATCGTAGCGCTGGAACGCATCTCGGTGGCTTTCCGTGTCTTGCTCTGGAATGAAGGCAAAAGAACCTCATTGAGCCCCATTCAGATTCAGATCCTGATTTTTTTGCTTTTTCATTCGGGCGAAAAATGTAAAGTAGGCTACCTGGCATCCGAGTTTAATATGACCAAGGCCACCGTAAGTGAATCAGTAAAGACCCTGCTGGAGAAAGGCCTGGTATCGAGAGAACCCGACCCTGCTGATACCCGCAGCTTTGAATTACGCCTTACCGAAAGCGGACGGGATGCCGCCAGGGAGCTTTCCACCTTTTCCCAGGTGTTAGAACGGCCAATAGGTACTATGCCTGATGAGCAAAAGGAGTCATTTTTGCTGAGCTTGCTGGACATCATTGATGACCTTACTAAGACAGGAGTGATCACCGTGCAGCGCATGTGTTTCAAGTGCCGGTTTTTCTCAAGTACGGGCGGAGACCATTATTGTCAGCTGTTGAAAAAACCCCTGGCTGCCACAGAGCTTAGGGTAGACTGCCCAGAGTGGCAACCACCTGAATAGCATATTGTAGGGACACCGTTTGATATTTTTTCGCTGCTGAAACGTTTGCAAATGTGGCGCTGTGATAGTGGTCTGGCGGCGCAGAAGGCTACAAATTTGAAGATTGATGTTGTGCCGGGCGTTATTTATTTTGGTTCAAAGCAAACCTTTTCGCAATATTTTTCCGTATAGCTA
>CAYUJK010000650.1:0-2006 GCA_964444895.1 uncultured Roseivirgaceae bacterium | reverse complement strand
CGAGGTCAGACGAAGCAAAGCGGAGTCAGACCGGCTTGGGAGAGAAGGATGGAACAAAGCAGCAGGAGGCAATAGAGCCAGTATTCTGTAATCAGTGCCCGCAACCGACACACCGAATACGACTCAATTAACTCAACTAACTCAATTAACCTAATCTACTCAATCAACCTGCCTCCGGCAGGCAAGCCCAATTAACCAACAACTGACTCAATACAAACTCATGATAGACGTAACCGAAGCGGACAAAATCATCAGCGAAACCACACTGGAGAGAAGGCTGATCCCCGTGCCTTTGCAAAAGGCCATGGGCAGGGTGTTGATGGAAGACATCCTTGCTGATAATGATTTCCCACCCTTCGACAGGGTAATGATGGACGGCATAGCGATCGACTATTCCGCTTATGAAAAGGGAAAGCGAAACTTTCTAATTGAAAATATGCAGCCTGCCGGTATGCCGCAGTTGCAGCTCTCGTCTTCGGAAAATTGCATTGAGGTGATGACCGGCGCCATTCTGCCTGAAAATACCAACGTGGTGGTTCCCTACGAGCAGGTGGAGATAGACACGGATAAAAAAACCGCACATGTTCGGGCAGAATCGCTGGAGGCCGGGAGAAACATTCACCGCAAAGGTACTGACAAGAGCCGCGGCGACCTGCTCATTGCCAAAGGCGTGAAAATCGCCGCCCCGGAGATAGCCATTATGGCCTCGGTAGGCAAGGTGAGCGTGAAGGTAACGCAAAATCCTACCATCGCCATCATTTCCACCGGCAATGAACTAGTGAACATTGACGAGCAGCCTCTGCCGCACCAGATACGGCGGTCCAACGTGTATGCGCTACAGGCGGAAGTGAACCGTCTGGGACTGGCTGCGGATTTGTACCACATCGACGACGACCGCGACGTGTTGTTGGGCAGACTCTCCGAAGTCCTTGCGAGTCATGATGTGCTGCTCCTCAGCGGTGGCGTGTCCATGGGGAAGTTCGACTATGTGCCACACATTTTGCAGGAGCTGGGTGTCGAAATGAAGTTTCACAAGATCAGGCAAAAGCCCGGCAAGCCCTTCTGGTTTGGCGCCAGGGGTAATGAAAAGGTCATCTTCGCCTTTCCCGGCAACCCGGTGTCTACATTTATGTGCTTTCACCGGTATTTTGTGCCCTGGTTTCTTCGTCAATCGGGCCTTGGTCACAGCACACAGGAATACGCTGTGCTGGCGGAAGATTTTAACGTTGAAACACCCTTTACTTTTTTTCTGCAGGTAGCCCTGTTTCAGGACGAAGCCGGCACACTACAGGCCCGCCCTATAACGGGCAAAGGGTCTGGCGATCATGCAAACCTGCTGCAAGCGGATGGATTTCTGCAATTGCAAAAGCAACAACATACATTTTCAAAGGGAGAGAAGTTTCCGCTATACCGGTTTCGGTAGCTATCCCTGCCTCCCCGACGGTGGTATCGTCAGGTTATTCTGGAAACCAAAAATCACTTTTGGTGGGAAGTTAAGGCGTGTTAATCGAATAGTTGGGCAACTCATCTGTTTAGATCGTAAGTTTATTCATACGATCCACCCGCATTTTTATTTAAGGACTCTTTTGAGCGTACATTTTTTACAAGTAACTCCACTGCCACAATTTACCCGGACTGTGCGACGGTCCGCGCGAACAGCGCATGGTCGGCGCCTAAGGCGGGTAGAATGAAGCGTTGGAAACACGAGTAGCGGACCAAAATGAAGGAGATATGCGGGTATTTGATACAAACTATGCCAACATAGAAGTGCTGGAGGGAAAAAGCGGCAGCGGCGTGCAGATCAACTGGAACGGATTTGCCAGTGAAAAAGAGTACATAGAGGTGCTGCAGATCGTGCTTGATATGTTTAACGACCACGGGTTTGACTACCTGGTGCTCAATCAACTTAACATGAAGATCGTTACGCCGAATGCGCTGAAGTGGATACGGCAGCACTTTGTTGATACCGTTTCCCGGTTTGTGGAAAAGGTGATCATCTCAAAATC
>CAYUJK010000649.1:0-2007 GCA_964444895.1 uncultured Roseivirgaceae bacterium | reverse complement strand
CCCAGTGAGAGGGTGCCCGCTTCACTGCGGGTTTCGTATGTTTTGAACGCCTCGAAGCCCTGAGAGAGATGCAGGTAGTTAAAATATTCCGGGGTTCTTACCGTGTACTCACTCCAGGCTACAGGGATAGGCTTCTGAAACTGCCAGTCCCTGAGTGTTGCGTACCGGTCAGTAGAGATGGTGTAGGTAAACTCGATAACCGACCCCTCTTTCACATTGGGCATGGTAAACTTCACCACGTCCCGGTACTTGTCCAGGTCTTCTCTGAATATATTTTCTTTGCTGAGCTTTTGCTCTTCTATTTTGCCGTTTACCAGGTTGTAAGTAACGCCCTTCAAAATCCCCACACTTTCCTTGTTTCCCGCGTAGTCGTATACCAGGATTTTTTCTGTGGCCCACTCAAATCCATTGGAATTAAAGATTTTGATTCGGCAAGTGCGCCTGAAATCGAGTTTCCACCCGACACTCGGTTGGTAAGAAACCACCGAAGAGCCCTGGTCATAAAGCACTACGGCTTCGGCTGAGGGGTCTTTGTCATACTTTTCCATGGTAAGCTCTTCCATCGATACCTTGCCGTACTTGATTTTTACAGGTTGCGAATACAAAAGACCGTGAAATGCCACCAAAAACATGAGGGTTGAGATTGACTTTTTCATAAGGAGAGATAAAATAGTTTAAAAATCAATGTAAAAAATAAATAAAAAATCATCGACTCAAATATAACTTAACATAGATTAAATAGCATAATAAATAATAAAAAGTTTGCTTAGTCATCATTTTTTCATCCCCTGAAAAGAATACCAATGACGTTTGATCAAGTTATGGATTTGGAGAATTTCAATGTTGATGTCAGGGGCATGCCATTGGTGTAGCGAGGGTCCATTACCTCATCAAAAATCATCCGGTTCGCAGAATTGCTGCTACCCGGCGATACTTCCTCCCCCTCCGATTTTAAACAATTTTTATCCGTGTTTAATTCATTGAAAATCAAATGTTTGTGTTTTCATTTTGGGAATCGACAACATTGGGCACGGTTTTTTGGTTTCAAGTTTGCTACATACCAGGCAGGATGTTTGTTCCAAAGGGGCATTCGGAAAAAGTTATTTTGCCGATATAATGTACAATGACAGGCCCCCGGAGAGTATTAACTTAAAAACATAGAGCCATGAAAACGAGAATAGTGATACCCGTATTTGCCCTGCTGCTTTCTTTGCCCTTATTGGGGTATAGCCAGGCACAATGGCCAAAGGAAATCCCCTATAAAAATGGCGGAAAGATTACCATATACCAGCCACAGCCCGAAGACTTGAGGGACGGCGTCCTGGTTTCGCGGATGGCGGTATCTGTGAAGAAATCCGGCCAGTCCGAACCGGTTTTTGGCGTTGTGTGGACCGAGGGCACGCTGCGCCCCAACGGAAGCAGAGACAGCTACTCGCTCAGTGATGCTCACGTGTTTGAAGCCCGGTTTCCGGAAACTGAAGAAGCGCATTTTGTTGAAGAAGTCAAGTTTATCGTAAGTCGCGAATTGCGTGCTGTAGCAGATTTTATGGCGCGTAGTGAGTTAGATAAGATGCTAAAAGTAGAAAAGGAAACCACTATGGGCGAAATAAGCACCGAAGCGCCCACCATCATATATACCGACAAGCCGACGCTGCTGGTCAACATCGACGGACAGCCTTTTCTGAAACACGACCAGGAGATGAACATGGAGCGCGTGATGAATTCACCCTCGCTTATTGTGAGAAACCCCGATGACCGAATGTACTACCTGTACGGAGAGGGAATGTGGTACCAGTCTTCTGCTGTCATGGAAGGCTGGCGACCTGCCAACCGCATACCCTCCAGGATAGCTGCCCTGGACAGGCAAATAAACGAATACAAGAAGGAAAATAATATTGGCAACAATGCTCAGGAAAACGCTACATACGGCCCCTACGAGATTTTTGTAAGCACGGAGCCCGTGGAGCTGATCCAATCCGATGGCATGCCGGAATTTGCTTCGGTAGA
>CAYUJK010000648.1:0-2011 GCA_964444895.1 uncultured Roseivirgaceae bacterium | reverse complement strand
GCCCCCACAATACATTCAGCCCAAAGCTCGGGATTCATGCGACACTTTTCAGAAATTTCGTTTTTCAACACGATATCTGATATTTGAATTTGGCCTCCTGGCTTGATGACACGCGATATCTCACTGTAAGCCTTGTGTTTATCGGGCACGAGGTTGAGTACACCGTTGCTTGTAACTATATCAAACTTTTCATCTTCCCAAGGAATTGACTCGGTATCACCCTTTTCCACAAAAACATTTTCCAATGCCATTTTGGCTATGTTTTCTTTGGCTTTCATGAGCATAGGATCAGTCATATCCAGGCCATGAACGGTTCCTGCCGGCCCCGTTTTTAGGGCTGATACTAAGAGGTCTGTACCAGATCCCGATCCTACATCCAAAACGGCATCGCCGGGATTAATTATTTGTGCTTTGAAAGGACACCCTACTCCCGCAAATGCTTCGACAGCTGTTTGTGGTATGGAGTCGAGTTCTTGGGGTAGATAACCGAGCCTTTCACATGCTTGCCGGCCCGTCGGAAAATGGAATTCCCGATTGGGGTGCTCGGCGACGTCTGTATACATGTCGCGAATAGCACGTTGAATGCGTTCGCGAAATTTTACTTTATCTGCGGTGGGTTGTACTATAGCCATTCTTATTTGAATTTTAGGTGATAGATTTTATTTACAAGCCCTTCCCACTCTCAATGGTTCAGTGGTCAATATGTTAAAACTCGGTTAAAATATCTTTTACCCGCTTCAACAATTTGTCAGAAGGACCTCCTGCTTTCAAGTTGCTTAGCCGGGCTTTCAAAAGTTTTTCAAACTCAACCCGGTCATAACAATGCCTGCACAGTTCAAGATGCCGCTCAAACTCTGACCGGTATTCGCCGTGCAGATGATTGTCTATATAATCGAAAAGTCGTTTCAACGCTTCATCGCATCCGATATCCTGTTTCATAAGTCGTTGTTGTTTTTATCGACTAACCCTCGATCAACAGCGTGTTGATAAAGTTTTTTTTGTAATATGGAACGTCCACGGGCTATTCGGCTTCTGACCGTACCTACCGGGATGTCCAGTATGAAAGAAATTTCCTGGTAGGCCATCCCTTCAACATCGCAGAGGATGACTGCTATTCGATAACATTCTGGCAGTTCTACAATGCTTTCGCGGATATCGCTCTCGAGTAACTTATTCAACAACTCCTGCTCAGGATTTCCCCACCAAAGTATAAATGGCTGTGACACCGCTGTGAAAAGGGAGAAGTTGTCGTCTTCAGCACAGGGGTCTTCGTCGAATAGCTCATTTGTGTACTTTTTTCGAGCACGACAAAGACTTAAAAAGGTATTGCGCAAAATTTGGAAAAGCCACGGCTTTACCTTCGTATAGTCCCGGAGTGTTCGAAACTTTTCGCAGGCTTTCTTAACCGTTTCAGCCACTACATCTTCAGCCTCGACAGCGTTGTCGCAGACATAGTTTGCCAGCCGGTGCAGATCACCCAGCAGTGGCAGAATAAGCTCTTTTATTTGTGCCTGCTCATCTGCTGTCAGTTTCATTTTTTGCTCTTTATCTTTTTCTGCAATCAACTTCTCTCTTAATTTGCCAGGAATGTAGCCCCATTAACCCAGATTAAGCAATAGAGCGAAATTTGGGGTTAACGTTCTGGTTACAAGACGCTTCACTTCATTGAAAGTTCCCGAGTGTTTTATACTTTTTTAAAATGAAGGCGGAAGCTTCGGCTTTGCGAATGGATTCTTTGTAGCGAATTGCCCGATTCGTCAAATGATCAAGATTTGGCGGGTTGGGTCTTAATTGTGCTATTTGAAGTAATTGAGGGTCTTTTAGAGCGTGGAAAGACGATCCGAAGGATCTATTGCCTTCTATCAAAAATTTTTCTTACGCTATTATTCAGCATCTATTTTCCTCGGAAAATAATTGTTGCTCACGTCCACATCGGCAGTGAGGCGGTCGGGGTCAATCTCAAACGAGGCAACCTCCTTTTCGCGGGCAATGATTTTGGTAGCCTGGTTTT
>CAYUJK010000647.1:0-2014 GCA_964444895.1 uncultured Roseivirgaceae bacterium | reverse complement strand
GCTGTACATTTGGACTTCGCACACACTTTGTAACAGAGTGCGAGGGGGTATTCGCCATATAATCGCATTTCTCACCCGCCCCTGCCTGCCGCAGGCAGACTCGTTGCACCTGTCCGCCTTTGGCGGGAAACAGAGGGCGATGGAACGGGGTGTAAATGAGGGTTATTAGGGCCACAGAGGGCACAAGCGGACGCTTGCGCCATTAGATGACCTAATTCTCCATGACGTCACCGAGACCGCTTCGCTAAATCTTTGGCCAGGGAAAAAACTAATATATTTTATCAACCTTGTACTCAATTATAGGTTTATATTTTGATCTCATCAAATCCTCAATAAGCACTATTAATGTTTCCTTCTGACGTTCATCTTCCAGATAAAATTGATGCTTTCTATCAGGCTCTCCAAAATATAAAAAATTACCTAATCCACTTGCTCCATTTAAAGTAAATAAAGTTATAAAACCTTTTTGACCATTGTATGAATGAATTTTAAATTTCAAATATTTCAATTCGCTAATAAGGTATTTTTCATTTTTTTCTTCAACGTTAATTTCTAAGTAATTTAACGAAAAGTGAATGTATCCAATATTATTTTGTCCTTTAAAAAAACTGATTGATCCTAATGAAATAATAAATATTAACAGTGTCATTAATAAAAAAAGATTATTCATTACAATTAAAGAAGTGATATGACCAATTAAAAACAAAAAACTAATTCCCAAAATAAAAAGGCTTATGACCCTTTGTTTATTTAACTTACCATTTACCACAATTAGCTTCATAGACCTATTTCTTAAAATTATCCAATGCACCACTATTATGGACTGAGCTAGACACATTCAATGTTGCATCAATTACAGTTCCGGCTGAGCTCTTCAAAAAACTTTTACCAGGGTTGATTGGCGTTACAATATTTACTACAGCAAACCCTATATCTATAGGATGTTCTGCTGGTTCACCATATAGAGATTTTTCTCCATGGAGAACAGAAAAGCCATCTATAACACTAATAATAGGATTTAGCCCAACAACAACCTTTTGAAATCTATTAGGTTTTCCCCATCTACCATACTCATGCCAACCATCTGCCATGCTAAAAAAGGCACTCCAGGTTTATCCGAAACCTTTGGCATCCTACATTTTTGCTTCATAGTACCCCATGGGAGAACCAATGACAGTGAGTCCATCCACCATTCCATCTATTCTGACCCAACCGCCTTGACCAAGGGAAGGATCAACTAAGTCATATACAGAACCAGCATGAGCGCCACCATCACTATCAAAAATAAATTGCTCTCCAGCCTGAAATAAAGATGCATCAGGACAAGCTCGACAAAACCTTCCATCTCTATCTAAATGTCTTGTAGGATTATTCCCCATCCCCAAGTACGGAGAAGCAAATTGCCTTGCAGGATCTTTATTTAACCACCGGTCTATTTTTGTATCCCACTTACGAGCCTCAAAGTGGTTCCACCCTGTCTCTTCATCTTTCTCAGCAAAATGCTCTTGTTATCAGAAACTGTAAACATTGCTCGTCACCTCCCGGCCCGATATCACCGCTATAACGCGCTCACCAACTCCTCAATCACCTTTGGATAGTGCAGGTGCTCCAGTTGGTGTACTTTGGAGGCTACGTCTTCGGGTGAATCGGAGGGGCTTACCGGGCAGCGGGCCTGGAAGATGATCTGCCCTTCGTCATATTTTTCATTTACCCAGTGGATGGTGATACCTGACTCCTGTTCTTTATTTTCCACCACGGCCTCATGTACGAACATTCCGTACATGCCTTTGCCGCCGTATTTGGGCAGCAGCGCCGGGTGAATATTGACAATGCGGGCAGGAAATTTTTTCACCAGTCGCTCGGGAAAAAGCAACATGAAACCCGCCAATACGATGAAATCAATAGCATTGCCAGCCAGGGCCTTGTCCACCTCCTCCGTTTCCATCAATTTTTTGCGGTTGAAAACGAGCGATTTCACGCCAAACTTTTTGGCCCGTTCCAGCACGAAAGCGTC
>CAYUJK010000646.1:0-2017 GCA_964444895.1 uncultured Roseivirgaceae bacterium | reverse complement strand
ACCGCGCCATGTAGGATAATATTTTTCTATTATGCACAAGTACTTGTACAAAAAATACTTATTTTTGCACAAGTACTTGTGCAAAAATGGAAGAACTTCTTGAAGTTTCACAGGCCTTAATAAGAAATGCCCCTGCGGCTTTTAAACGCTATCTTCATGACCAAATCGACTGGCACAACAGGCTTATTGGCATCAAAGGCGCGCGGGGTTGTGGTAAAACGACACTTTTGTTGCAATGGATAAAACAATTGGAACTACCCGGCCACGAAGCTGCATATTTCTCGCTTGATGAGTTGTATTTTACAACCAATACTTTGGTCGATACCGGAAAGCAATTTTACCAGCAAGGAGGAAAAGTTCTGGTTTTGGATGAAGTACACAAATATCCTTCATGGTCTCGCGAGATAAAAAACCTGCACGACAGGTACGAAGACCTAAAAATTGTGTTTACCGGGTCATCCATTATTGATATCGCCAAACAGGAGGCTGACTTAAGTCGAAGGGCAATGATGTATGAGCTCAACGGACTCTCATACCGCGAATACCTGGAATTTCAATACCGGTATAAACTTTCGCCGATAGCGTTAGACAAAATTCTGGACGTGAATTGGGACATCAGAAGCTTCTTTCCCGATAATTTCAAACCTCTTGCCTTTTTTAAAGAATATTTGCAACTGGGATACTATCCATTTTTTGCCAACGACCCCCTGGGCTACTACCAGCGTTTGAAGCAACTTACAAGAACAATCATCGAGTATGACATGGCAGAACTAAAGGGGTTCGATATACGCCACGCCAAAAAGTTGTTGCAACTGCTCTATGTAATAGCCCAGCAAGAACCTTTTAAACCTAATATCAACAATTTGTCTGAAAAAACAGGCATACACCGAAATACGGTAGGAAACTATCTTCATTTCCTACACAATGCACGGCTGATTCATCTTCTGTATCCGGGAGGCCCAAGTATATCCATTCTACAGAAACCAGGTAAGGTATATCTCAATAATACCAACCTCCTTTATGCACTCAGCGAAGACACACCTTCCACAGGTACGGTAAGAGAGGTCTTTTTCAATAGTCAATTAAACGTCAACCACCAAGTCAACTACTCATCGCGCACCGATTTTGAAGTAGACAAAAAGTACCACTTTGAAATCGGGGGAAAAAACAAAGGCAGAAAGCAAATCAATACTATTACTCATGCCTGGGTGGTCAAGGATGACATCGAATACCCCGTAGGACAATCGTTACCACTTTGGATTTTTGGGTTTTTGTATTGATTTACCTATTTTCTCCCACTTTTTTAAAAACCAACATGAGTACCCCCTTAGAAAACATTCACATACAAGCAGACTATAGGGAATCGCCATCCGGTATCCCCTCCCTACTCGTTACAAAAGGCATCCAGGTAACTGTGACGCCCCTCAAAACCGGAGACTACATCATTAACGGCAGAATAGCAATAGAACGAAAAACAGGTGAAGACTTTATACAATCGCTCATTAGCGAACGTCTGTTCCGTCAGTGCGCAAAACTGGCAAGTTCAGGCTATCGACCTATTCTGTTGTTAGAAGGGAGTCCCTTTCAAACCGTCCACCAAATTGACAGAAAAGCGGTAAAAGGTGCATTGCTATCGGTAATTGCTTCCTGGCAAATACCTGTTATCTACTCAAAAAACAAAGATGATTCCACAGAGCAGCTCGTGCTTTTGGCAAAACAAGATCGAAGACAAGCACTCCTTGTGAAAAGCTCCGGGTATAAATCCAAACGGATAAAAACCCAGCGCATGCGATTTCTACAAGGACTTCCCGGCACAGGCCCGGTAATGGCCTCACGCCTGCTGAATCACTTTGGCAGCATCGAAAAAATTGCCCAGGCCAGTTTAAAAGAGCTTCTTGAGATAGAAGGAATCGGAAAAAGGACAGCTATCCGAATCAGAAGTTTCTTAAGCGAAGAACAATAGACCAGCCGCCTCAAAGCCGCAATCTACCGGCTACGGATTTCCGGTTTTTTAATT
>CAYUJK010000645.1:0-2020 GCA_964444895.1 uncultured Roseivirgaceae bacterium | reverse complement strand
TTTGTTTTGGCGTATATGGTATATGCCAGATACGTAACGGAGCAGCATTTGAAAGATACCTTTACTGGTATTGTTAAAAAAGTCAGGTCGGAAGCAGAGAGTGCTGGCGAAGGAGAGTTGCGGAGGCTTGAACGGGGAGCCTTACAGATTGCAAATGATGAATTTGTGCTTATTGATTTGTATCTTTGCCAAAATGCCTCCACCTACCCGCATTACAAGAAAAATATTAAGAGCCCCAGCAGGGGAAAAAAGATTTTTGAACCAATAAGGAGAGTTTGAAAATGGCAGCAATAGACCCTATATTCAACGGCGAAAGCGGTGCGGCAGTTCGTGCGAAACTAAATGAGCTAATTGACACTGTAAATAGTGGAAGCCAAACGATAAACATAGGTGATGCACCGCTATTTGACCCCAACAAGCCCGGAGGCTATGAGGCTGGTAGTATTATTTCGTACAAAAACGAAAATTCGCCAGATCCAGAATTTCATGAGTTTAAAATCTACCTGGCGCTTACTGACATTCCGCAAGGTGTAAGCCCCGAAGATTCTGTCGATTGGAAGAACGAGGGGGCAACCGTAGAAGTTGCCGGCGGCAACACTGCTAACGGGATGGTACAAAATATCACAAGGCTACGGGAGTTGACTGGTATGCGTACAGGGCATACGGTAGCAGTTCAAGCAGAAGGAGCTATTTACGTTTTTGACGAGGGAAGCGAAGCTGGAATTAAACCTTTCGCCCCCGGCATTGGGAGCTGGGTGAAGAGGTATGAGTTCAGCGAAATGGGTGGCGGCCACACAATCCTTGACCCTGCCGGAGATACTATGCCAACTCAGCCAGCTTTACAATTTGGGGCTGGGTTTACGGTTACGGATGAAACTGGGAAGACGGTAGTTGGGAATACGGCAGCAAGTCATATTGATGGAGCTGATGAGGAGAAGCATACAACAAATCAAATCATTCAGCAATTAGAATTGTTAAAACTCAATTTGCCTGCAAATAGTCCACTTCATACCATCCTGCAATCTATTGATAACTTTCTTGCAGGTACGTTGAACACAGATGAGATAGATGATGAGGGGTGGGCTATATCTGAAAAAAGGTTAGCTATCCTTGAAAACACAATAAATGGCATTCAGATACAGGGTGCTGCACAGCTGTTAGACATATTTGCACCTCCTGGGGTTGAGGCTTCTCTACGGGATAACAGCGGTTGGGTTAATGAAACAAAAACACTTACGGGTGACAACAGTACAGGCCAGTTAGGTCAAAAAGGAGCAATGATATGGCTCAATGACGCTGTTTACGCTCAATGTACGAATGCCGTTTTGGAGGTTTCCGGTAGCGCAACCTATAAGCGCAACAGAGCAGTTGACGTGTTAGACCCTGTGAATAACGCTCAGGATGCTGCAATAGCGAATGAACTTGACCCGTCTTATAATTACCCTGATATGACTCCAACGGGGAACTCGACCGATGACGGTTGGAACCTGACAAGTCAAGTGAAAGTGATAACGGGAAAACCGACAAAATGGGGGATGTGGTTCGTCGGTGGAATTAATGGCGATGGTTATACATACCATTGTTTTTTAGTCAATGGAACTACAAGTTACTGGAAGCGTACAGGCACGCCCTCATCAATTTCAAGATGCATCTATGCAGCCACACATCCGAATTTGACAGCAAATCTATTGGCTCACGATTTTGGGGCAGGACCTTATACGCAGGTATCAGGAGATGAGGTTACTTATGCAGACCAAACATTTTACGATGCAACAACAAGGTCTTATTTTATTAAGATGATAAACGGAAACTGGGAAAAAATAAGGTAGTATGGCAGATTTAAAGATATATAATAACGGGGAAAACAAAATTTTATTTTCTGCGGGAGATAGGATTATTAAACAGCCTTATGAGACTAGATATGCGCACGATATAACGACGAATAATCCAGGTTTTACGAATAACTATTTACGATGTAAGTCCCCCATTAGTAATATTTTCCAAACCGAATTTTCTGTCG
>CAYUJK010000644.1:0-2021 GCA_964444895.1 uncultured Roseivirgaceae bacterium | reverse complement strand
GTGCAGGCGTGGGCAGGAGGTGTGGGAGGCAATAGTAATGGAAATTGGGCATCGGTTTACCCTTCGTATGTGGTCAGTCTGCCTAACCTGGATCTTTATGGAGGGGGCTTAGGTTGGATTGGCATACCCCTTCCGCGGCAAGTAATAAAATCATGGATTAGCGATGCCGAGAATTCAAATAAAGGCATAAGAATTCAGCTTTTTTGTGATCCAGGCAAAGAGGCTGACGCTATCCTCGGATTCTACAGTAAGGAACATGAGGTTGAGGATCTCAGGCCGCTATTATTTGTGAATGGAGAACCTGCCAATGTCAGCACGGGAGGTCGAAAAGCTGAAGGGTATTGGGAACAAAATCTCGTCAAATGGGAGTCAAGTTCGTGGGAGGAAAAAATGGCGCCACTATACCAATACCTGTCTTCTAAATAGTTGCGGGAAGGGGCATTGGCAGGCTACAGGGTTTAAAAACCCTGAATAGCTTCCCATGAAATATTTGGTTGTCTGATCACCCGGCCGGGTGAGAGGGAGTTGGAAAAGTTTCATACAACTCCCTCTCACCTTTCTAAAATATCACCAGGCAATCCGGTGTAGCAATTCAATTAGCGCAAGTCTTCATTCCAAGTACGCGGTAAATCGGGCAAAAGCTCACCAAGCTGGTCAGCAGAAATATCCCGGCCAATACCAGTAGCACTACGCCCAATGTTCCGGAAATAACGCCTACATTGTATAAAATAGCGATGACGACGGCGATTATCACCCTGATAATCCTGTCCGTGGTTCCCATGTTTTTTTTCATATCTTTTAAGTATTTAATTGACCACGTGTTCAACACGAAGAACGACGCCCACAGCCAGCCCCAAAACAGATGAAGCATACGAGCAGTAGTTTGGTGGCTTTGTCCTTCATAATCTCTTGTTTTAAAGCTACCAATATTACTTTCCAAAATCGCTGACTATTGTCAGTTGCGGATAACAATAAAATACTGACAGCAAGTAGGTTAATATCGCATTATTTGCAATCATTTCTTCAAGGTATGATACAAAAATACAATTCTGAAGCCGTTGGTTTGTTGATGAAAACACCAACAGAAGGCAACACAATTATACTGCGTATAAGGCTTCTCATGAATATTTGACAGTGAGCCTTCCTCAAATCAACCCCAACGAAATTGCTATAAAGCTCGGCCCGTTGATGCCTCCGTGGATGATTACTCCCGTCCAGGAATTCTTCGTTTTCTGCACAACGTACGATTGTATAAAGATGATCGGAATGAGGGTAATCATTAATTGCCACCCGAAGCTGATATGAAACAGCCCCCATCCCAGACCATGGATCAGCCAGGCGTGGCGCCCATGAGCTATTTCCTGCCGGGGGAGCATTACGCCCCGCCACAGGATCTCCTCTCCCATAATATTCAAAATCCAATAGGGAAGCCAAACCGCCAATAGCCAATACCTCCCTTCCGACAACGGTTCAAAAGCCATAAAAGGGGGCGAGTGGTCAAAGTCGCCAATGAAAAACTCAAGGGCTTTCAAAATTGCTCCGCTAAGGATGATGATTGCCAACAAACCGCCCAATGTCCACTTTACGTCACGTTGGGTGAGCTTCGAAAACCGCATCCGATGCCTCCAGGTTTCTTTGGAAAGATCAAAACCCTCAGCCCTCAACAACAGAACTGCCACAATGAGCAGTGGCAGAAAAACCCCCAATCCCCCTACGATGAACCAAAACAAAATAGTTTCATGTCCGGTGGCCTCACTCAGGTAAGGGATCAAGTGCCGGGTTAGCAAAAACATTCCTGTCGCTGCGGAAAGGAATATGGCAAACGACGGGATTATGCCCAGCTTTTTGAGTTCAGTGGGTCTGGACATGGGTGTATTTCAATTTGTGTTTAACTACAGACGGTGGAGACTTGGCCCTGTTTCTGGCAATATTGTACTGGCAATGCCGATTACTCATTCGTAGAATAGTATATCGCAGTAAGAAAAGCATTCTTGATATTTTTGATAAAGAAGGGAAAGAAT
>CAYUJK010000643.1:0-2022 GCA_964444895.1 uncultured Roseivirgaceae bacterium | reverse complement strand
TGCGCTACCGGACTGCGCCACATCCCGAAATAAAATCGAACCGCAAAATTACAACTTTTGATAAGTTTTGAACAATGTTGACTTAAAAATACTCAAATAAATTATTCCCCGGCTGTAAGGCTTTCTTCATCAACACCCCTACGCTCATAGGCAAGCCGTTTGAGGCAAAAGTATTGGAGGTTGTATTTTCTCGCCGTAGAAGCGGTAAAACCCCAAATGGCCGTGGTATGGCCGGAAAAAATATCGCTAACGAGGTCAATAGTGCCTGCATACACCTGGTGGCCATCCAGGAAGGCCTGAATTTTTTTGTCACCGGCATTCCACCGGAATACGAAGGTGTGCAGCATCCCATCTTCCAGGTTGTAGTCGGGGTTGTCATTATTCCAGTAAGTCTGATGCCGGCTCACGCCGTTTGTCAGGAAAGCCACGTGGTCGCACGCCGGGTCGTTTTGCACGGGGTTCTGGTAGGTGTCAAATTCGATGGCGACAGACGGCGCTATGTGGGCACTGTAAATCGCTTCCGGTGACCACCGTCCGTAGCCGAGGCATTCTCCATAAGTACCGAATGCATCGAACCCGCGGGGATCATTGTGAATGACAAACGTAATGCCGTCCGCACCGAATTCATCCTTGTCTCCGAGGTAGATGTCAAACTCGATCTGGAAATTATAGTTGAGGTCCAGCAAGGTAGTGCTATAAGCAATGCCTTCGCTATAGGGTTCGTCTGGTGTGAGCATGATACACCCTCCCTCCATGGGCTGCGCGGTGCCTATGGTGTAGAACTGCCCCTGCACACCCAGGGGTAAAAACACAAGTAGCCAGCAAAGCTTCATAGTATATTAAATTTATAAATTAAACTCACTATTCAGGAGTAAGTTTTTATCAATGAGGAATTTTGGGGAAGAATGGCGGCAAGTCCCGAACGTCAAGCAGCAGGCGTCTGCTTTGATCCCGCATTAAAGCATCGTTTTGCTGTTTTCCTTGCGGATGATTTTGTAAAATTGATAAACTAATTCAAGATGCAGGTAAAACTGAAAAACAAGCACGTGCTGGTAACGGGGGGTAGCCGGGGTATCGGAAAGGCCATCGTGTATGCCATGGCGAAAGCCGGCGCCAAAGTGGGTGTGCACTACCATACGGCAAACAATGCCGCTGACCGGATCAAAAGCGAACTGGGCAATTCCGTAGAAATTTTCAGGGCAGATCTTGCCGATGCACTGGAGGTAAATTCACTTTTCAACGAGGTGCGAAATAAATTCGGTCGCATAGATGTGCTGGTAAACAATGCGGGAATTGCCCTGGCCAATTCCATGCAGCAGGACGACGTAGAATGGCTTGACGCCTGGCTCAAAACCATGGATGTGAACCTAAATGCCGTAGGGTTGCTCTGTAAAAAGGCCATAAATCACTTTTTGAAAACCGGCGGCGGCAGGATTATCAACATAGCCAGCAGATCGGCGCATAGAGGCGACCTGCCCGAGTACATGGCCTACGCCGCTTCCAAAGGCGGAATGGTAGCCGTCACCAAAACCATTGCACGCGCTTATGGCACGCAAGGCATCCGGGCGTTTACGATTGCCCCCGGATTTGTGAAATCCGATATGACGGAAGGTTTTATTCGCCAATTTGGGGAAGAACCTGCCTACCGCGACTTCAACCTGGAAAAGCTCACCGAACCCGGCGACATTGCCCCCCTGGCAGTATTCCTCGCCAGCGGATTGGCCGACCACACAACAGGATCTACATTCGACGTGAATGGCGGCAGCTACGTGCGATAGGCGATCAAACCGCAAAAAAAAGCCCGCCACATACAGCGTGGCAGGCTACTACATTGCCGGTTGATTATTTTTTCACAGCTAACTTTAAGAGGTTCCTTTGGAACGCCTTACCGACAATCTCTGTGCTTAGTGAAATTCTTCCCCTCAGGTAACCCAGATTTCCATTTTCTTTGCAAAAAAAAAATTTGCCTTCCATCCTTAGGTTACTTTTTGGGTTCTTAATCACTAAACATTACACTAAAGC
>CAYUJK010000642.1:0-2028 GCA_964444895.1 uncultured Roseivirgaceae bacterium | reverse complement strand
GGGAACCAAAGCAACTTCAAAAGGCACAATCCAAGTTTTCCCCATACGAATCGACGGGGGTAGTGTAAATATAAACTCGCTGAAAGCTTTGGGGATTTTTCAATCTTAGAATATTTTACAGCCCACCTCGCAGGTACGTTGCTTTGAAACCGATCATTATCCACAGGCATTTTCTAAAAATAGTTGTATTTTGTGCGCTATAAAATGATGTGCTATGAAGGTATTTTGCAATCTACTGGTAGTTCTTTTAGCCCTGGGCTGTTCGCAGAAAAAAAATGACAATATGAATGAAAATAAGAGCGGCAAACGGGATGTGCATTCCTATGCTGACCCGGCCGAAGCGGTAGTAACCCACCTTGACCTTGATATCTATGTCGACTTTGAGAACAGGGTAATTTCGGGCAAGAACAAAATCACCTTCGAAGCCAGCCAAAAAGCCCAACACCTCACTCTTGATACGCGTGGACTTGAGATAGCCAGTATATGGCACGAAAACGGCAACGAAGCCAAATACCAACTGGGCACAGAACACAAAATTTTTGGCAGTCCGCTCAGCATCGAGTTAGAGAATGACTCACGAGCTATCACCATCATTTACCGCACTAAACCTGAGGCAGAGGCACTCCAGTGGCTGGACCCTGCTCAGACTGCCGGAAAAACCGCTCCTTTTTTATTCACACAGTCTCAGGCAATATTGGCCCGCACCTGGATCCCACTTCAGGATTCTCCGGGAATTCGATTTACCTATTCGGCCAAAGTGCAGGTGCCCAAAGGTATGATGGCCCTGATGAGTGCCGTGAACCCGCAGGAAAAAGACCTCGCCGGGATATATGAGTTCACAATGGAAGAACCTATCCCTTCCTACCTGATGGCCCTGGCTGTCGGTGACCTTGAGTTTCGTTCGCTGGGCATCCGCAGCGGCGTATACGCAGAGCCGTCCCTGATTGAAAAGAGCGCCTACGAATTTGCCGAAACAGAAAAAATGTTGGAGATAGCAGAAGAACTTTATGGCCCCTACCGCTGGGGAAGGTATGATATCATCGTACTGCCGCCGAGCTTTCCCTTTGGAGGAATGGAAAATCCCAGGATCACCTTCGCCACGCCCACGATCATCGCCGGCGACCGTTCGCTCACTTCGCTCGTAGCACATGAATTGGCCCATTCCTGGTCAGGCAACCTGGTCACAAACGCCACCTGGAACGACTTCTGGATCAACGAAGGCTTTACCGTATATTTTGAGCATAGGATTATGGAAAAACTGTACGGAAGAGACTACTCCGAAATGCTGGCCTCGCTGAGCCAGCAGGGGTTGAAACAGGAAATCAACGAATTTATCGAAAACGGAAAGGCGGAAGACACACAACTGAAACTCGATCTGGAAGGACGAAACCCGGACGACGGGGTCACCGCCATTCCATACGATAAGGGATACTCTTTCCTGCGCTACCTGGAAGAGCTTACCGGAAGGGAGATATTTGACACATTTTTGAGGGAATACTTTGACCGCCACGCGTTCCAAACCATGACCACCGAAGCATTCCTGAAATACCTCGAAGAACATCTGTTCGAAAAAAACGAAATTAAGTACCCCAAACAAGAAATCCATACCTGGGTGTACGAACCGGGGCTGCCGGCCTCACTTCCCAACATCACCTCTGGCCGATTTACGAAAGTGGAAGCACAGTTGGCGCTACTTGCCGAAGAAAATGGTATTTCAAAAATAGATACCTCTGGATGGACCACGCATGAGTGGCTCCATTTCATTGAGAGCATGCCGGGAAAGTTAGCGCTGAGCCAGGTGAAAAAACTGGACAACAGCTTTGGACTCACCCGAAGTACCAACGCCGAAATACAAGCTGCCTGGTACCTGAAGGCCATTCGCTATGGGCATGAGCAAGCCTACCCCTCCATGGAGAGTTTCCTGGTGAACACCGGCAGAAGAAAATTTCTCACACCGCTGTACAGCGAAATGATGAGGCACGAGAGAACCCGGGAAATGGCAGCTGATATTTACCGCAAGGCCCGGCC
>CAYUJK010000641.1:0-2031 GCA_964444895.1 uncultured Roseivirgaceae bacterium | reverse complement strand
GAGCCTAAAAAACAGGCCGATGTGGACAAACTTGGGGTCGCGATTTCCAAGCTTGTGGAAGAAGACCCTACATTACAGGTTGAAACCAACCACGAAACCGGACAGACGGTTTTGAGAGGAATGGGTGAACTCCATCTCGAAATTATCATAGACAGGTTAAAGCGGGAGTTTAAAGTAGAAATTAATCAAGGTGCTCCGCAAGTAGCTTACAAGGAAACCCTGACTTCTAATGTAGAACACAAAGAAGTTTACAAGAAGCAAACGGGTGGTAGAGGTAAATTTGCAGATATTGTATTTGAAATAGGCCCTCGTACTGATGACCAAACAGGATTGAAATTCGACAATGAGATCGTAGGTGGTGTTATTCCACGGGAATTTATCCCGGCAGTTCAGAAAGGATTCACCGAAGCCATGAAGAACGGTCCGTTGGCAGGGTTCCCAATCGATTCAATGCGGGTAAGGTTGTTTCACGGTTCTTATCACGATGTGGATTCAGACTCGCTGTCATTTGAAATGGCTGCAAGACTTGGATTTAAAGAGGCAGCTAAGAAGGCAAAGCCTGTATTGCTGGAGCCCATCATGGCTGTAGAAGTAGTTACTCCTGAAGAATATACAGGACCCGTAACCGGGGATCTTAATAAGAGAAGAGGAATCATGAAAGGAATGGATTCCAAGGGTGGTGGGCAAATCATTAAAGCAGATGTGCCTCTTTCGGAATTGTTTGGATACGTTACTGACCTCAGGACGATTACATCCGGACGAGCAGCAGCTTCCCTTACTTTCTCACACTACGATCCAGTACCTGCTAATATCGCTGAGGACGTAATTGCAAAGACAAAAGGTGTAAAATAATTGAGAATATAAGATGACTCAAAAAATCAGAATTAAGTTAAAGTCATACGACCATAACTTGGTAGATAAATCTTCCGAAAAGATAGTGAAGGCAGTAAAGGCTACGGGCGCTGTAGTAAGCGGTCCTATCCCTTTGCCCACGAAGAAAGAATTTTTCACCGTCTTGCGATCGCCTCACGTAAATAAGAAGTCAAGAGAGCAATTTCAGCTTTTTACTTACAAGAGATTAGTGGATATCTATAGCAATAGCGCAAAGACTGTTGATGCCTTGATGAAGCTCGAACTTCCCAGCGGAGTAGACGTCGAAATCAAGGTTTAAGCGACTTCAAATACAAAAAAAGGAGCCATCATTTTTCATGTTGGTTCCTTTTTTTATGGGCAAAGTAAAACGTAAAAATTGTTTGGTTTGTTACGTTGATTTGCTACCTTTGCAGTCCTTTTTGGAGAAAGAAATTCTAAAGGTGTTGATTTAAGATTGAATATTAGATAAAATGTCAGGCATTATAGGAAAAAAGATCGGCATGACCAGTATTTACGACGAGGCGGGCAACAATATTGCCTGTACTTTAATACAGGCAGGGCCGTGTGTTGTAACTCAAGTCAGGAATTCTGAATCAGATGGTTATAACGCTGTGCAGTTGGCTTATGATGAAAGAAAGCCAAAAAACACTCCAAAAGCACTAATAGGGCATTTTAAGAAGGCAAATACTACGCCCAAGAAAAAGGTAGTAGAGTTTCGAGATTTCAGAGTCGAATTTGAAGACAAGGTAGAGCTGGGCATGGAAGTTAAGGTAGGAGAAGTATTCAAGGTAGGCGAGTTTCTCGATGCTATTGGCACTTCAAAGGGTAAAGGCTTCCAGGGTGTAGTAAAGCGCCACGGCTTTGGTGGTGTGGGCGAAAGCACTCACGGACAGCACAATAGGGAGAGAGCGCCTGGGTCAATCGGAGCATGTTCCTACCCGGCCAGGGTGTTCAAAGGACTGCGAATGGCTGGCAGAACCGGCGGCAATAGGGTGAAGATGATTAACCTTCAAGTCGTGAAAATAATGCCGGAGCAAAATCTCATTTTAGTAAGTGGAGCCGTTCCAGGTTCCAAAAATTCATACGTAATCCTGGAAAAATAAAAGCGATGAATGTTGCAATACTAAATATTAACGGTGAGGAAACGGGCAAGAAGGC
>CAYUJK010000640.1:0-2043 GCA_964444895.1 uncultured Roseivirgaceae bacterium | reverse complement strand
CTAACTATTACTATGAAATTAGATCCACAGCAAATCGCTGATCACAATAAAGGCCGGGAAAATGAACACCGGGATAATTATCAATTTTTAGCGGAGAAAATCGGTAAAAAGGGTGGCGATACTGAAGCACTGGTAGACAAAATTGCTGGCTTGCAGATTGCTATTCCAAGTTGGGCGCTGGGTACGGGTGGCACGCGTTTCGGCAGGTTTCCCGGTGGGGGAGAGCCGGCTTCACTGGAACAGAAAATTGAAGACGTGGGGCTGCTGCATGCCTTGAACCGTTCCAGTGGCGCTATTTCACTGCATATTCCATGGGATATACCAAAAGACGCTGACTCGATCAAGCAGCTTGCCAGGGAAAATGACCTGGTATTTGATGCGGTGAATTCCAACACTTTTCAGGACCAGGAAAGCCAGGAACTGTCCTATAAATATGGGTCGTTCTCGCACGTGGATAAAGCGGTGCGAAAGCAGGCCGTGGACCACAATATCGAAGTCATCAGGCATGGGGTAGATCTTGGATCAACGTCATTGACCGTTTGGCTTTCTGACGGCTCCAATTTTCCCGGCCAGCAAAACTTTCGAAAGGCCTTTCAGCGAACGCTTGAATCTCTGAAGGAAATTTATGCTGCATTGCCTGCCGACTGGAAGATGTTCGTGGAGTATAAACCCTTCGAGCCTAACTTTTATTCTACGGTGATCCAGGATTGGGGCACTTCGCATTTGCTGGCCTCAAAACTTGGTGAAAAAGCGTATTGCCTGGTGGACCTGGGCCACCACCTGCCCAATACCAACATTGAACAGATCGTTGCCATCCTGATGATGGAAGGCAAGCTGGGAGGATTCCATTTTAATGATTCCAAATTCAGCGACGACGACCTCACGGTGGGGAGCATTAAGCCCTACCAGCTTTTCCTGATTTTCAATGAGCTGGTAGAAGGCATGGAAGACAAGGCATCTAAAAACCCCTATCCCGCATGGATGATCGATGCGAGCCACAATGTGAAAGACCCCCTGGAAGATTTATTACAATCTGTGGAAGCGATTAAAATAGCCTACGCCCAGGCCCTGCTGATTGACCGCAAAAAGCTGGAAGCTGCCCGTGAGAATAATGATGTGGCGCTTGCCCAGGAAATACTGCAAGATGCTTTCCGAACAGACGTAAGGCCATTGGCAGCAGAAGCCAGATTGAGGTCAGGCGCGGCTATTGATCCTCTGGCTTTTTTCAGAACATCCAAGGTGCGTGAACAATTGATAAAAGAACGAGGGGCGAAGTCAATGGCAACGGGATTGTGATTTTAATGAGAGCAAAATAATTTGTATTTTTACAACATGGTCTCAGTAAAAGGAATATATGACGGTAAGAATATTCAAGCGCTTGAAAAACTGCCGACTGACAAAAAGTACAAAGTGGTCATTACTTTCCTGGAAGAAATTAGCGAAGATGAAGAACTTCGGATTTTTTCAGCTAATACCAATTCATTCAAATTTTGGGAAAGTTCGGAAGAAGACTTATACCAGGAATACCTAAACCCTAAGTAATTGAAAACGGGAAAACTCATTTTAATACCCTTTCCATTTGCAGAGTTGACCAATGTTAAAGTAAGACCGGCTGTAGTAATCGCTGTAACAAAAGATAGCTATAAGGATATTATTGTTTGTGCAGTGAGTTCTGTTGTCCCGCAAAATATTTCTCAAAATGAATTTGTGGTTCAACCAACAGCCGTTAATAAACTAAAGGTGACATCCGTTGTTAAGGTCGATAGAATTGTGACTTTGAAGGAAGAGGATATAATTGCAGAATTGGGCAAACTGACCAGCGAACAGTTGTCGATATTGATTAGCAAATTTAAAGGTTTGGTAGATGGCTAATCGCTGTTTCGTCTATTTCTTCACCCCCCAATATTCGTCATCGACTCATTCACAGGGCTCTGCCGGGCGTTCCATTTTTCAGCTTCAAAACCGTCTTTTGCCCGTTGGTTAATGGTGCCTTTTATTTCGTGGATAAGTTCGCTATCTGAAACTCCTGACCGTATAAGTTCT
>CAYUJK010000639.1:0-2044 GCA_964444895.1 uncultured Roseivirgaceae bacterium | reverse complement strand
CAAATACGCCATAGGAATCTGGATGAGCCAGTAGCTCAGCAGATTAATCAGCGTAGGCGTGGCGGTATCGCCAGCCCCGTTAAATACCTGTGGAATGATCAAGCCCAATCCATAAGACACATACCCAAAGCTAATGATTCTCAGGGCTGTCGAACCTACGTTTATCACTGCGGCATCATCGGTAAACAAGGCCATAAAAAAGCCCGGCATAGAAAAGAACACCACCCCGCAAAAGATCATGTAAAATGTATTGATGAGGGCTGTTCGCTCTACGGACACCTGCGCCCGTCCGGGCTGACCGGCGCCGAGGTTCTGGCCTACCAGCGTGGCGGCAGCATTTCCCAGGCCCCAGGCGGGCATCAGGGTGAAAATAAACAGGCGGATGGCAATGGTGTAGCCCGCCACCGCAGCACTTCCAAATCCGTTCATTATCTTCATGAGCACTACCCACGAAGCGGTTGCCACCAGGTACTGCCCGATACCTCCTATAGATAGCCGGATCAGTTGCCATAAAACTGGAAACTCCAGCTTCAGGTGGCGCTTTTGAATTTTATTGCGCCCCACACCCTTATACAAAAGGCAAAACTGAAGAGCTACCGCCGTGCCCCTTCCTGCTACCGAAGCTATGGCTGCCCCTTTTATTCCCAGCGCTGGGATAGGCCCCCAGCCAAATATCAACAAGGGGTCCAGGATGATGTTCATGATATTGGCCAACCACAGTATTTTCATGGAAAGCGCGGCATCGCCTGCACTCCTAAACACCGCATTGATCACAAACAGTAAGATCACCACCATATTACCCCCTATGGTAATGCTGGTATACAGTGAATACTCGTTGACAATCACCTCGCTGGCACCCATGAGTCGCAGCAAATCCTTGGCATAAAATATCCCTGGTACGGCCAGAACAAGGGAAATAGCAATTCCGAAGATAATCGACTGCACAGCAGCGGAGGCGGCACCGTCGGCGTTCTTTTCGCCCGTTCTGCGCGCGATAAGTGCCGTAGTGCCCATACTAAAACCAATGCCAATGGCATAGATGATCGTTAGCATGGACTCGGTGATACCAACCGTGGCCACCGCGTCAGGATTGATCCTGGACACGAAAAAGATATCCACCAGGGCAAATACCGACTCCAGCGCTACCTCCAGCACCATGGGTACCGCCAGCAAGACAATGGCTTTGTTTAGATTTCCCGTGGTATAGTCCCTTTCCGAACCGGAGATAGCCTCACCGATATCTCTCAGGAGACTTTTCAACTTCTGGTGAGAAAAATATTTATGTATCGACAGGAAACGATTCAATAATCCATTCATGATAAAAGAATAATAAGTGAATAAAGTGGAAGAAAAAGAGGAAAAGAGAAGGGTGTTTTACTCTTCGCTTATTTGAAGGTCACTATATCTGCGACCAGTATGAATGGAATGATAAACTTCATGGTTCGTAGTGATTGTAAATGCCCATACGGAGCCAGCAAGGCGGGGTTGCGTTTCGATATCTCTTTTTGGCACGTTTTTTTCTCAACATATCGTTATGACTCAATAAAACGGAAATAAATGTTTCACAAAACAATAATAGCCATGCAAACGAGAAAATTAAAAATGAATGTTTACTTTCTCTCCATTGGCCTCGCCATTTCGATTCTACTGCTGTCGGGATTTACGCCGAAGCCCGATAGAGGGCGAAAAGGGGATGCCGCGCGAGGATACTACAGTGAACTACTTCCGGTGATCAAAGAAAAACGGGCGGAGTTTGACAAAGTGCTTTCCAACAAGGAAAAAAAGAAAGTCGCCGAGCTAAGGGAAGAACTGCAAACGGTACGGCAGCAAATGAAAAGCTTAAAGCCAGCCGACCGGTCCACTCAGCGAGGCGAAGCCCGGGGAAACCGGCTCACCCCGGAACAACGAGCACAAATGCAATCCCTGCATTGGCAAAGGCAACGAATACTTTCCGAAGCTTTTCTGATCGCTGACAAGCACAAAACGGAAGTGATGGAATACACCTCTGAAATACGGGCAAAAGCCAAAGAGCTGCGCCAAAGCC
>CAYUJK010000638.1:0-2066 GCA_964444895.1 uncultured Roseivirgaceae bacterium | reverse complement strand
TCCTCGCGCAGTTTCATTTCATTTTCGCGGAGCGAAGCCTTGAACGTAATGATCGGCATGCCATGACGGTCTCGCTTCTCAAAATCCAGGTACATGCGGTTATCGTGGTAGGGCAGCATTTCGCCAAAGCATTCCATGTGGATTTGATAGGGACCCGGCGAAAAGATGGCGTCTTTCAACTCCTGCCCGATCATTCCCTGCGGCGTATTGACGCCCCTGAGGGCAGCGCCCTGGTAGCCGTAGCCTCGCAGGAAATCTTTGTGACGTGTCTTTTCATCAATGTTCCTGAACCGCGGAATGTAGAAGCCCGCCGGCTTGCGGCCTTTGTAATAGGAATCTTCGAAGCCCGGTAGCATACCCGACGCGCCCATGCCATAGTGGTGATCCATCAGGTTGTGGCCCAGTTCTCCACTGCCATTGCCCAATCCATCGGGAAAGCTTTCCGAGCGGCTGTTCAGAAGGATAGCCGCCGTGCCAATCGTGCTGGCATTGCAGAAAATGATCCGGGCAAAAAATTCCATTTCCTCCCCTGTATTGGCATCTTTTATCCGAACACCGGTGGCCTTGCCCAGCTTGCGATCGTACACAATCTCCGTTACGATGCTATCCGGTCGCAGGGTCAGGTTTCCGGTCGCATCTGCTACGGCAAGCGTGGCAGAAAGGCTGCTGAAGTAGCCTCCATAGGGACATCCGCGCCAGCATCTGTCGCGGGTCTGGCATTTTCCCCTGGTGCCTTTGTGCACCTCGGGGTTGTATTCTGTCAGGTTCGCCACCCGGCCCGGGGTGATCACCCGCTCGGGATACGCTTTGCCTACCGCCTCTCTGAAAAATTGCTCTGCACAGTTCAACGGAAAAGGCTTTAAAAACTGTCCGTCGGGCACTTGCTTCAGGCCCTCCTTCTGGCCGCTCACACCCACAAATTTTTCCACGTAGTCGTACCAGGGAGCGATGTCGCTGTACCGGATAGGCCAATCTATGGCAATCCCGTCTTTCAGGTTGGCTTCAAAATCGATGTCGCTCCACCGGTAGCAGTGCCTTCCCCACATGATGGACCGCCCGCCCACATGGTGGCCGCGTATCCAGTCAAATCGCTCATCTTCGTTGTAAGGATATTCGTCGTCTTTGTTGATCCAGTGCTTGTTGTCTTCATTCACCCACCATCGCAGGCGGTCCTGTTTGAAATAGTGAAGCGCTTTTTCTTCTGCCGAAACGCCATTTTGATTGGGCAGATCCCAGGTATCCATGTTGGCCGTGGGGTATTCGCCGTGCCGCACCATTCTGCCGCGTTCCAGCACCAGGGTCTTGTACCCTTTTTGGCATAGCTCCATGGCCGCATAGCCGCCGCTTATTCCCGAACCAATGACGATGGCGTCAAAGGTTACTTCTTCTTTTCCGTTCAGGTTTACATTCATATTGCCCAGGCTTTTCCTCCCACATCCGACAGCGAAATACAGTGCTTGTATTCTCCCGGCACGGGTAAATAGTTCAAATAATTTTCAGCAATTTCTTCCGTAGATAAATAGAAGGCGACAGTCTGCTGTTTCAGGTGCAGAAATGCCCGGTAGACGGCCTCCCCTTGCGAGTGATCCAGGGACATCAGCAGTTGCCCTTTTCCTTCCTGATCGAGCCCCAAAAAGTTCTTTTCACTCAGGTATTTTTCCAATGCAGCGAAGGTGCTGTGGTAGTCTTCCTGCTGCTCTTTTTTATACACGTTCGCCACAATCAAATCGATCGTTTCATGCACCCCCACTTCCGAAGCTGCAGGGCTGTCGGTTTTGGGAAGGATGGTATCCGCTAACTCCCTCAGCAGCTTGAACTGATCCTCGTTGAAAAATTGAGGCTCATACCCCGTTGACCCATCCTCACGGGTGGGCACGCAGCCGGTAAGAAGGCTGTTCATCAAGGGCGCGCATATCGCGGAGCCTGTCAGCAGTGCTGTGTACTTTAGTATTTCTCGTCTGTCCACGCCATTTTCATTTTTAAGGCAGGTAAAATATGACTATTTCCTTCTTAAACCAAACGTGGTTTTTACAAAGTATGTACTCGGGAGGATAAGTGGGTGAATG
>CAYUJK010000637.1:0-2068 GCA_964444895.1 uncultured Roseivirgaceae bacterium | reverse complement strand
GCCTCAGGCCTGGAATGTACATCGGTAAGCTGGGCGATGGATCTTCGTATGACGACGGCATTTATGTATTGGTGAAAGAAGTCCTCGATAACTGCATCGACGAACACGTGATGGGCTTCGGAAAAACCATTGACCTGAAAATTACCGAGCACCGCGTAGAGGTACGTGATTACGGCAGAGGTATTCCCCTGGGGAAGGTAGTGGACTGTGTCTCGAAAATTAACACGGGCGGCAAGTACGACTCAAAGGCATTTCAGAAGTCCGTGGGGCTAAACGGAGTAGGTACCAAGGCAGTGAATGCGCTGTCGAGGTACTTCAAAGTGCAGAGCTTCCGGGATGGAGAAACCAAGCTGGCCGAGTTCGAAAAAGGAAACATTATCAACGATGCAAAGGTAGCACCCGCTTCGCAGCGAAATGGAACACTCGTTACCTTTGAGCCCGATGGCGACATATTCAAGAATTTCCACTTTATCCCCGACTACCTGGAGGAGATGTTGTGGAACTACTGCTTCCTGAATGCCGGGCTCACCATTAATTTCAATGGCAAAAAGTTTCATTCTGAGCGGGGACTGTATGACCTGCTGGATAGAAAAATCGACGAAGAAAGCATGAGGTACCCCATCATTCATTTGAGGGGTGATGATATCGAGATGGCCATTACCCACAACAACATGTATGGCGAGGAATATTACTCTTTCGTAAACGGGCAGTACACTACCCAGGGCGGTACTCATCTCGCCGCTTTTAGGGAAGCCTATGTAAAGACCATCCGCGAATTTTACAACAAGAATTTTGACGCTACTGACGTGCGGGCCAGTATAGTAGCTGCGGTATCGGTGAGGGTAGTGGAGCCTGTGTTTGAAAGCCAGACAAAGACAAAGCTGGGTTCCCAGAATGTGGCGCCCGATGGCCCCACCATGAGAACCTTTGTTAATGATTTTGTAAAAGCCCAGCTCGACAATTACCTGCACAAAAACCCATCTACAGCCGATGCCTTGCTCAAGAGAATCATGCAGTCGGAGCGGG
This sequence comes from uncultured Roseivirgaceae bacterium, assembly GCA_964444895.1. Lineage (GTDB taxonomy): Bacteria > Bacteroidota > Bacteroidia > Cytophagales > Cyclobacteriaceae > CAJXNP01. Next base: position 1,042 of record CAYUJK010000637.1, on the reverse strand, counting down.
AAAGAAAGGACATGGCGGGGATAAAAAAACTGGCAAACGAGCGCGCCAAAAAAGCTAACCTGCACAACCGGAAGCTAAGGGACTGCCGCCTGCATTTCGATGAGAAAACGGAAGGTGGCGAGAATACGATGATCTTCATCACGGAGGGCGACTCGGCCAGCGGCTCCATCACCAAGTCGCGCGATGTACAAACACAGGCCGTGTTCAGTTTGCGCGGTAAGCCACTGAACTCTTTTGGCCTCACCAAGAAGATCGTGTATGAAAACGAGGAATTTAACTTGCTGCAGCACGCGCTCAATATCGAAGAAGGCCTGGAGGGTTTGCGCTATCGAAAGATCATCGTCGCCACCGATGCCGATGTAGACGGTATGCACATCCGGCTGCTGCTGCTCACATTTTTCCTGCAGTTCTTTCCCGATCTGGTAAGAAACGGACATTTGTTCATTCTTGACACACCCCTTTTCCGGGTGCGTAACAAAAAGGAAACGATATATTGCTACTCTGAGGAAGAGCGGATAGCGGCCATCGAAAAGCTGGGCAGTAAGCCAGAAATCACACGGTTTAAAGGGCTGGGAGAAATATCGCCAGATGAATTCAAGGCATTTATTGGTGAGAATATGCGCCTGGACCCCGTGCTGCTGTCGAAAGATACCAGCATCAAGAACCTGCTGGAGTTTTATATGGGAAAAAATACACCGGACAGGCAGGAATTTATTATCAATCACCTGAAGATAGAGCTTGACCTCGTGGAGGAGGTGGCTTAGTGTCAACCTGCCAGTGGTATTGTGCGAGGGACAAACGGCGTTTTTTAGGAAGAAGAATTGTGAATTGATTTTATTGTAATAAAACAGCAATAAATATTAATTTTGTAATTAAAATGCAAAAAGTATAATTTTTGTAGAAAAACTGCAAAATATGATTACCTTTGAATCTGCGGGAACACCACCAGCGAGGTAGAACCTGGTGTGGGACGCAGCAGTTTATCATTTTAACCTTCTGCACATGAGGTACATATTGATGGCAGATATTATCCAAAGCTCAG
>CAYUJK010000636.1:0-2069 GCA_964444895.1 uncultured Roseivirgaceae bacterium | reverse complement strand
GGGAACAAACGACCAATTCCAAGCATTCGTAGTTACGTGATCAAACACCTCTGCACCATGCTTTTGCCGCAGGTAGCCCGCAAAAAAGTAGCCTGTGGTGTAGTGATCTGGCACGAAGGTTCTGAATGATCGAAGGTATTGTTTGTTGTAGCTGAAAGGTCCGAATTCCAGGAGGTTTGCCCGGAAGGGCATATTGAAATAAGGTGCTCGCCCCCTGCCGGAGCTGGACAAAGCCGTTTCGGTAGCTACCGCATCGCCCTCCCAAAACCAGTCCGGTACGGCAAAATTGGCAAAAGCGGCCAATGTTCCCTGGCCAAACATATAGTACAACACCCTGTTGAAACCGGTGATGCTTTTTTCATACTGCACAATATGGCGAAACTCGTGAATGCTGAGCAGCTCCATCCAGTCCAGATTGCCCTGAAAATAGTACTGCTGCGAGGGGTAGGTGTTAAATTCTGATCGCCGCGGCGCCATGGCCACGAAACCGTTGCTGATCGTACTTTGATTTTGAAGAATAACGGTGCTCCTCCTGCGAGGGAACTTGTTCAGCGATAGCGCAGCGGGTTCGTAAACAGTTTCCAGGACATTAGCTGTTCGCTGGGCCTCGTCTTCGTACTTTACGTCATAGATTACCCGGAAGTAAGGTGTTTTTATCTGCTCCCATTTTACCGATGGGGGATTTGTGTTTAATATTGTCGATTGAGAAATAGCGGAATTAACAACGAAAAACAGGAAACTGAAAAACAGACAACTTAGCTTCATTGACATTTGTAGTTTAAATACAGTTACTTGGTTGAGGATAGGGATAATTGGAGTTTCCAACATTCCAATACACCACTATTCCGTATTTTCCAGAACGGCTAAAATTAAAGAATTATACCCACATGACATCTAACAGACAGCTTTTCTTGCAACACCTGGCTCAGACTTCGGAGTTTCCGCTTATGCTGGAAGTGGAGCGCGCTGAAGGCATTTACCTGGTAACACCCGACAAAAGAAAAATCGTGGATCTCATCGCGGGCATAGGGGTATCTTGCCTGGGGCACAATCATCCCGCGGTGGTAAGTGCCATCATTGAACAGGCGCAGAAACACACCCACGTGATGGTATATGGCGAACTCGTGCAGGCCCCACAGGTGCAATTGGCCAAGGCGCTGTGCGATACTCTGCCGGAGAAATTGGACAGCGTTTACCTGGTAAACTCCGGGTCGGAGGCCGTAGAGGGGGCACTGAAATTGGCCAAAAGATTTACAGGCAGGTATAAGATTGTTTCATGCCTCCACGCCTACCACGGCGCCACCCACGGCGCGCTCTCCGTTACAGGCGCCGAATGGTTCAGGCAAAGCTTCCGGCCCCTACTGCCGGGAGTGAGTCATGTCCGTTTCGGAGTAGCGGACGACCTGGAACAGATCGACACACATACAGCCGCTATCATCATCGAAACGGTACAGGGAGAAGCAGGGGTGCGCATGGCTGACGGAGCCTATTTTAAAGCCCTGCGACAGCGCTGCGATGAAACCGGCACATTGCTGATCATGGACGAAATTCAGGCCGGCTTCGGGCGCACAGGCAAATTCTGGGCCTTTGAGCACTACGGCATTGTGCCCGATATTCTACTTTCTGCCAAAGGCATGGGCGGCGGCATGCCCATCGGGGCATTTATTTCTTCGAAGGAAATTATGCATTCTCTCACTCACGAACCCATCCTTGGTCATATCACCACCTTCGGCGGTCACCCTGTGTCGGCGGCGGCATCGCTGGCCACGCTTAAAACCTTGCAAAGTAGCAACCTCATCGGTGAAGTGGAGCGAAAGGCCGAACTTTTCATCGAACAGTTGAGTACCCTCAAAGCCGTGAAGGAAATCCGGCACAAGGGCCTGCTGATGGCCGTGGAATTTGAGTCGTTCGATCGGCTGCAACAGATTATCCGCAAGCTGCTTGACAACGGCGTGCTCAGCGACTGGTTCCTTTTCTGCGACAACAGCATGCGCATCGCCCCGCCTTTGACGATAAGCGAGGAGGAGATTGAGATGGTGTGTGAGAAAGTGAGAGAGGTGGTGGGGTAA
>CAYUJK010000635.1:0-2075 GCA_964444895.1 uncultured Roseivirgaceae bacterium | reverse complement strand
TTTTTTGTCATGGTAGGCGGTTCGCTGGCAGGGATATTCATGGGGCCTAAAAACATGCTGGGCGAGCTGTGGAGATGGCTCGGCCACCAGGGATGGGAATTTGTAGAACTGGGCCGGCTATGGCAGTACCTGCTGCTCGTGATATTCGCGCTGTGGGCCCTTATCGTATACCGGGGCCTAAAGGGTGTGATGATTCGAAACATTCCCTGGGCACTCCCCAATTGGCTCATATATGCGGTGGTTGCCATCATGGTGCTGCTGTTGTCCGGCTTTGTAGCACGCCCTGAAACGAACTTCGTGGTAGCCGACTTTTGGCGCTGGATGGTGATTCACATGTGGGTAGAGGCATTTTTTGAAGTGTTTACCACTATTGTGGTGGGGTATATGATGGTGCTGATGGGCCTGGTAAACCGGGATACCGTGGCCAAAGTAGTATTCCTGGCCACCTTGCTATTCCTTGGGTCAGGCTTGCTGGGTATTTCACACAATTTCTATTGGAATGCTAAGCCCGTGGGAACTTTAGCGCTGGGCAGCGTGTTCTCTACTCTGCAAGTAGTGCCGCTCATTCTGCTCACGCTGGAGGCCTGGAAATTCAGAAATATGCCTTTGCAACTTAACCGTTCTAACGGGAAGCAACGCGAGTCGTCACTATTTGCCATGCCAGGGGTATTCCTCTTTCTTATTGGCGTAAACTTTTGGAATTTCTTTGGCGCAGGCGTTTTCGGTCTAATTATTAACCTTCCGATAGTGAATTATTACGAACACGGCACGTACCTCACGGTGAATCACGGTCATGCAGCCCTTATGGGGGTATACGGCAACCTGTCGCTGGCCGGTCTGCTGTTTTGTCTTCGCTACCAGTTGAAGCCCGACACCTGGGATACCGGGCTCGTACGAACGGCCTTTTGGTCAATCAACATCGGTCTCCTGCTCATGGTAGTTCTCGACCTGTTTCCAGCGGGAATCCACCAGCTATTGGCCGTACTGAACGAGGGATATTGGTTTGCGCGTTCGCAGGCCTTTGTTCAGTCGCCCGCTTTCCAAACCATGACCTGGCTACGTATCGTAGGTGGAGCCGTCTTCTGCCTGGGAGGTCTTTTTCCATTGACATGGTTTGTACTAAAGAGCATTAAGGACAGGAAACCCATCGATTACAAAGCAGAAATAAAACAAAACGAAGAATCCGTGGAAACATTAGCCGCAAGCTGAACTACACGCAGCCCGGGAATAAATTCATTCCCGGGCTCTATGAACCAAAACCCACCCAAAACACGACAAGCAATTGAAAATTAAGTGCTTTATCAAAAATTCTTATTCATGCAAAATCAATTTCCCCACAAATTTCACATTCCCGTAATGGGATTGGCTTACACCATTGACACGCCTGTAAAAGTAGCCCAATTCGGTATTAATTCGGCTGTATCAATCATCGAGGACAACCTCGTGGAAATAATGCGAAAGTACTACTATAGCCAAAGCAATGAAACATACTTCCCCATCACACAAAAGGAGCCTGACTACAGGGAAAAGCGGATTACGGACTACCTCAACCTGATCAACCGGATCATCAAAAAGCAAGTGGAAAAACTGCGGTTGTCCACGTTTGAAGTGGGCTCAGATATCGTAAAATATTTTGAAATGCTCCCCGATGACAGCATGTTAAAGCAAGCTTTTCTTAAGATGAGCCGAACGGAAAATCCGGTTGAACGCGTTTTAATGGAGCATTCGCTGCGCAAAGACGTGGTGCCCGGCTCCATAGAAGTGAACATCATGACTAAAACTGACAAAGACCGGTTTGACGAGCAGGGAATCCTTATTGAAAACGGCTCTGATGCTATCACCGCGCTGAGAGGTTATGCGAAAAGCGATTTGACGAACTCTTCGGTGATCTTTTCTGCCGGCATGAACCCCCGGCTCTACAATTACCTGGGCAATTTACGGGAGTTTGACGCCAAGGGCTGGGGAGAATTTGAAAAAAGGGTAATTATCAAAGTGAGCGACTATCGCTCGGCCCTCATCCAGGGAAAGTACCTCGCCAAAAAGGGTGTGTGGGTAAGCGAGTTCAGAATAGAGTC
>CAYUJK010000634.1:0-2077 GCA_964444895.1 uncultured Roseivirgaceae bacterium | reverse complement strand
TCCATATTCGACACGATGGGGGCCATCGTCATCAGGCCGCGCACGCGCACACCCGATAAAATAGTGACTAAATTCGCCGGTATTGATGTCTTTCAATTCGCCAGACTGAATGCCGTCATCCAGAATTTTCACCAATAGTTTCTTCCAGTTGACGAGCGATGTTTTTACCTCTTCCTTTAACAAGGGGTGGTTGTCATCGGCATCTGTACCTGTGTTGAGGATCGTACACCCTCCTCTTTCGAACACCGCCAAATAGTTGTCCTTATAAAATTGAGTAAATGCCAGGAGCTTTTCTATTGACGATTCTGCCGCGTTTACGTTTTCTCGGATCTTCTGCGTAAGGTGGAAATAGTTGTGTCGAAAGGCTTCGATGGCCAGTTCGTCTTTGTTTTTGAAATTGCCATATACGCTGCCTTTTGTCAAGCCGGTAGCGTCGGTGATGTCGTGCATGGAAGTGCCATGAAAGCCCTTTTTGTTGAAAAGCGGGGCTGTTTTTTCGATAATGAATTGACGGGTTCGTTCGGCTTTTCTCACTTGGTTATTGGTTAACTGAGTTGATTGAGTAAATAAGTTGATTGGTTAAGCATATAAATATACCGATTGGTATATTATTATCCAAAAAAAGAGAGCTTATACAGCAAAGCTCTCGCCGCATCCGCAGGTCCTTGTGGCATTGGGGTTTACAAATTGAAAACCTTTGCCATTCAGCCCGTCCGAATATTCGAGGGTAGTACCCAGCAGATAAAGTATGCTCTTTTTATCCACAAGGATTTTTACTCCTTTGTCTTCAAATACCTTATCCTCGGGTTTTACCTGGCTGTCGAAGCTAAGGTCGTACATCAATCCAGAGCAGCCGCCGCCTTTTACCGAAACCCGTACATTTTTTTCTCCGGTAGCGCCGTCGGTTTTTAGCAACTCTTCTATTCGCTCTTTTGCTTTATCTGATACGTGAATCATAAGTCCTCTCTTTAGAAACAATCTACAAAATAAACGAAGCCTGACGTAAAATCAAACTCATAGCGTTAAACTGGTATTAGCGATGAAAGGTTTTCAAGGCTTATGAACTTTAAATGTGTTTATCCTGGGTTTATACAGGAGTTTAGTTTCTCTTTGAATTAAAAAAATTAGATTTGCAAAAAGCCTAATAATCTTAGGGGCAAAACTTAATAAGTGAAAAAAATCACAGTTTTAGTAATAAAAAATTAGTGTAACCTGCCTGCCGTCAGGCAGGCAGGTTCGTGTTTCATTTACTACCACATGGAAATCAAACGAACGGAAATAAAAGAGATAGGCGAATTTGGCTTGATTGACAAAATCGCTGCCAATTTCAAGCCTCACCAACCCAATTCAGTGCTCGGCATTGGCGATGATGCTGCCATCATTAGTGCGGGAGAAAAGTATTTTTTGCTTACTACCGATATGCTCATTGAAAACGTCCATTTCGATCTGGCTTACGCACCACTCTCTCATCTCGGTTACAAGGCCATCGCCGTGAATGTGTCTGATATCGCTGCTATGAACGGCATTCCCAAACAAGTTACCGTGAGTTTAGGGCTTAGCAACCGCTTCTCAGTGGAAGCGGTAGAAAAGCTATATGAGGGAATTAAATACGCCTGTGAAGATTTCAGGATTGATCTTGTTGGGGGCGATACTACTTCTTCACCCTCTGGTCTGGTGATTTCTGTGTCGGTATTGGGCGAAGTAGATAAAAGCAAGGTGGCGCTCCGGCAAAATGCCGAAAAAGGTGACATTGTGTGCGTAACGGGCGATTTGGGTGGCGCCTTCATTGGTTTGCAGGTGCTGATGCGCGAAAAGCAAGAGTTCATGGCGAATCCTGATATGCAGCCACAGCTCGACAAGTACCCCTACATAGTACAGCGTCAGCTCAAGCCCGTAGCTCGTATGGACATCATCCACGAACTGAAAGATCTGAACGTAGTGCCTAAGGCGATGATTGATATATCAGACGGACTGGCCTCTGAGCTCCACCACCTTGCCCGGCAATCTGGCGTGGGTTTTAAAATTTTTGAAGATAAGCTCCCTATCGATAAGCAAACGTATGACACCTCTGTGGAAT
>CAYUJK010000633.1:0-2086 GCA_964444895.1 uncultured Roseivirgaceae bacterium | reverse complement strand
GTCCCCAGCCTTTTACCGGCCAGGTAGCCTTAGAGGCGGGCTTCCATCAAATCGCAATAGCCTATTTTGACGCGGGCGGAGGTAAAAGCCTGGAGCTTTTCGTGAAGGGGCCTTACACCGATGATCAATCAATACCGGCAGACTGGCTTTATTCCTACTAACACGTTTTCGCTCAGGATATCATGGCATAGTCTACCGGAATCGTGATCAGAAATTCACTTCCTTCATTGACTTTACTGCTTACCTCGATGTGACCGCCTATTCTGTTGACGGCTTTCACAGCCAGGTAAAGCCCCAAGCCACATCCCTGAGATTTGTTGCTGAATCGCGTATAGGCGCCAAATATATCGTTCAAATAGCAGCTTTCTATTCCCAAACCATTATCCCTAATGGCGATTTTGGCTACATCCGCCGTGCGATTTAAACTTACGGACACTTCGTGACGGCTCCCGTTTTTCGAGAATACACAGGCGTTCTCGATGACGTTCGTTATCACAATTTCCATCAGTCTCGGATTAGACTTTATGACTACTTCTTTGTTGAAATTCGCGCTGAAAGCAACCCCCGGAAAATCTTTTTGAACACTATAAACTATGCTGTGAATATGACTATTGACATTCACGGTAAAGAGCCCCGTTTCTTTTTCCAGTTCGTATGCCATTTGAAGCTTTTTCAACATATTATCCATCTCAAAGGCCGTCTTTTTGATCGATTTGTGGATTTCAAGCCGTTCGTCTTCGTTCCGGGCGGCGTCTGCGATATGACTAAGCCCAATGATGGTTAAAATGGGTCGTCGCACATCATGTGAAGCCCTGTAAAGATAGGTGTCCAATTCCGCATTGATTTTTTTCAACTTGTCTGTTCTCACACGGACCTTGTCTTCGAGCTGCACATTCAGCGCATTAAGTGTTCTATAATTCTTCCTGATGGTAAACAGCAAAGTGCTCAACAACACAAAAACCAAAATCAACGCTATCAATGAAATCCGGCTCAATCGCAATTCCGCCGCCCGATGATCATTCTCAGCTTTTAGAAGATCAATATCGGCTAACTGTTTTTCAAACTGCCTTTGGTCTTGTATGCGTTGCATTTGCGTGCTCACCTGGACATTTTCAATGGAATCGCGCAGGCTGATATGTTTTTTGAAGAAGTTATAAGCATTCACGGGGTCGTTATTGCGCTCGTACCAGTGAGAGACATTTTTGTAGTACCTGCTCAAAACTGCGCGTTTTTCTACTGATTTTAAATAAAAATAAGCGCTATCGTAGCACTTTTTGGCCAAGTGAAGCTTGTCCATTTGCACATACAAGTCTCCTATGCTTATGAAGGCCGCACCCGCCGAACTGAATTCATTGTGTTTTACGCTAAGCCCGATGTCATACCTAAAGTTATCGATGGCCTCTTCTATGTTTCCCCTGGAAGCCAAAATTCTCGCAGAATTTCCTTTTACAAGTCCCTGCCAAAATTCGTTCTGCAACCGAACCGCCAAGTCATAGGACATATTGTAATAATAATCTGCACTGTCAAGGCTATTTACCCGGAAATAAGAAAGGCCAAGCGTGTTGCTTACATTCATAAGTACTACTGAATCGGTCCTTTCTATTCTGAGGCTATCATCGAGTAAGTTCAGCACCCGGCGCCCGTTTTCAATAGCCAGGGAGTAGTTGCCTACGTTATATTGCAGATTGGCGATGTCAAGGTAAACCGAGGATGCACTCCGCAACAATCCCAATCGAAGAAATATGTCAGCTGCGGAATAGGCATCTTCTGCTGCCAGGTAGTGTTTAAAGTTGTTGCGGTAGATAAAGCTACGCAACGTCAAAAACTCTGCCCGCTCGAAAAGCAGGTCAAACTTTTCCATTTTGATCAAAAACTCGTTGATGATACCGATTGCCTCTGCTTCCCTCTTGTTATGGACGAGCGCCTTGGCCTTCCCATAGTAATGCCAAACTTCGTTGTCAATGCCACTAACGGTATCAATATCAATCGACAGCTTTGCACACATTAGGATAGAATCTGTCGAAAGCTCTTTGCAGTCATCCAGAGCAGCTACATATTTTCTGAAGTAGTCAATTTTAGACCGCTG
>CAYUJK010000632.1:0-2088 GCA_964444895.1 uncultured Roseivirgaceae bacterium | reverse complement strand
GCGCGAAAAATCAAAAGTAGTGCGGTGTGTGCTGGAAGGCAAAGATCTTGACAGCACCGAGATTGACAAGGTGTATTCGGCCAGCAAGGCAGAAGGCAAAAGCCTCTACTACGTTGATGAAGCCGTGTTGGAACAAATCCAGCCGGATCTCATTTTCACCCAAGACGTATGCGAGGTGTGCCAGATCGACACAAAATGCACCGCCGAAGCCGTGGCAAAGATGAAAAAGCAACCGAAGCTGTTGTCGTACTCACCCGACAGGCTCGATGAGGCCTTTGCCGGAATGGTTGAGATAGCCTCGGCGATGGGTTTCGAAGAAAAGGCCTACGCGTACCTCGCCGGGGTAAAGACTACCTTGGCAAACATCACCGATAAGTTGAGAAAAGCCAAGGCTATGCCCAGGCGGGTGATGCTCATGGAATGGACCGAACCCATCTACAATTGCGGTCACTGGATACCCGACCAAATCGCCTACGCGGGTGGCATCGACATGCTGTCCAACCCCGGCGGGGACAGCGTTCGCATTCCCTGGGAAAAAGTATTGACGTACAACCCGGAAGTGTTGGTGATAGCCCCCTGTGGGTTTGATACCGCCCGAACCTTGAAAGACATGGGCATACTCACGTCAAGAGCGGGCTGGAAAGACCTGGCCGCAGTGCAGAACAAAGCTGTGTTCCTGGCCGATTACGACCTTTTTACCCAGCCTTCGGTAAGCACCCTGGTCAGTGGCATCCAGGTATTAGCGGCGCTGTTTCATCCGCAGCTTTTCTCAATACCCGAGGCACTAAAAACCAAAGTAATGGGCTTTCATCAGCCTTCGAAGATAAAAACGCTTTCCGGCCATGTCGCAAAAAGTTAAACATTGTACAGCATGCGGCAAGGCCTTTCAGTGCGGTCGCGACGAAGCGGGACACGTGTGCTGGTGCGAAACCTTGCCGAAAATCAAACAGATCGAAGAAGGTGGCGACTGCCTCTGCGCTGAATGCCTGAAGAAGAGCATTCAATCGGATATCCGCGAGTTTGTGCAGGAGGTAAAAAGCGGCGAGAAGGAAAACATCGCTCCGCAGTACCTCGGCAACGGCATGCCCTTCGTAGAGGGTATTGACTACTACCTGGAAAACAACCTGTGGGTATTTACCGAATGGTATCACCTGAAACGCGGGTATTGCTGCGGCAGCGGATGCCGGCATTGTCCCTACCCTAAGCGAACACCGGTTTGATGAAATGGACAATTTTTAACTGGATAAATCCCTGACATTTACACATTGTGGCCGTTGAGTTTTTTCAATTATTTATTCGAACGCATTAGCATCAACAAAAAATATGATTTACCTGATCACAGGAGGAGCACGTTCTGGCAAGAGTCGATATGCTTCTGAGCTGGCGCTGTCTCTTTCTGACAGCCCCGTGTACATAGCCACTGCAAGGCGATGGGACGACGAATTTGAACAGCGAATCGCGCGGCACGTAGCCGATCGCGACGAACACTGGACCACCATTGAAGAGGAAACGGAGGTAAGCAAACACAACTTGAGCGGCAGGGTAGTCGTGGTAGACTGCGTAACACTCTGGCTCAGCAATCTATTCACCGATTATGGGCACGAAATCGAAGAATCGCTCAACTTCTTTAAAAAAGAAATTGATGCGCTTGCTGCCTCGGGAAGCACCTACATTATTGTGACCAACGAGCTGGGGATGGGTGTCCACGCCGAAACGGCGATCGGCAGAAAATTCACTGACCTGCAAGGTTGGGCCAACCAGTACGCGGCAAAAATGGCCGATGAAGTATTTCTGATGGTAGCAGGAATTGCGATGAAGGTGAAATAGTGGGATTGAGGATTTTTGGAAATTCCAAAACCCAAATCTCAATTGCTAACTAATACCGAAAGCGTTGATGCCGGAAATTCGAAGCCGTTGTACAGTTGTCAGCGCTTCTACCAATGACTTAATACACACTTCGTGAATCCGAAGGATTCCAATGTTTATAGCTAAGAGACAATAAGAAGAATTCGACCCCGTCGGGGTCGTACCCTCAATGCTCAATGTGTATCTATAAACATTCCACACCTTCGGCGTGGTGGTTGACAA
>CAYUJK010000631.1:0-2095 GCA_964444895.1 uncultured Roseivirgaceae bacterium | reverse complement strand
TATTGTGCATCTGCCTTTCTCACTATTTCCTCAACCTTTGCGCCGAACAATGCTTCCGATTTTTCAGGCCAGCGGCTCATTCCATAGAGGTTGTAGCCCGGCTTCTGATGAAAGTAGTCAACCAGGTGTTGCCCAATGAATCCGGTGATTCCGGTGATGAAAAGGTTCATGATGGGTTAAGGATGGTTAGGATTTTTGCGCGTTGTTGGCGAAAACACCAACAACAGGTAGGAGGGCTGTCACTTGGATATTCCCGGTCCGCGACCTAAAGGACCCGGCAATAGATTGCTACACTGCCCACAGAAAACCGGAAAATCGTCGCGTCCACTTTGCGCCTTTTCCCCCACTCGATTATTAGTTTTGCTTTACGATATGCGTTGAAAGTGTAGGTAGTTCCTGCAAAGCTATAAAGGATAAATCATTGGTCTGTTGTCAGGCTATTGATCAGAGACATATTACCGCTCGTTGTCAGACATAAAAACATCCCTACGTTTGCAATTTCTCTTTTCAATATAAACCCCGCCAAAGCTTTATTGCCTGAACCGTCCGTTACTCCACAGCTATGTTATTTCCAATAACCACTTCCAAATAGGCACTACATTGATTGCGCCGGCCGGGGTGGGAATAGTAGATTCTTCATTGTAAGTGATAATCAAATTGTTCGCTGACTCATGATCGCTTATAGCCGCTTTCAAAGCATTGATTTCCCTCTGGTATGTTGTCTCGTTTTCCATTAAATAGGATACCTGGATAAACTGGCGGAGCGCAGGTACATAAAAGTCTACCTCGAGGTTGTTTTTTGTCTTATAAAAATAGACCTCAAAACCTCGTCTTCGCAGTTCAATATAAACAAGGTTTTCCAACAGTCTTCCGTTGTCCGGGCTAAAACGCAATGAAATCCTTTCCCGGAGTCCGTTGTCAATGCAGTACACTTTTTTATTGGAGATAAATTGCTTTTTTAATGAAAAGTCAAACTTGTGAACCTGGAATAACAAATAACATTCCTGTAGATACAGCATGTATTCCTTCACAGAGTTTACACTCGCGAAACCCAGCAATTCCGCCAGTTTGTTGTAACTAAATTCACTGGTGAAGTTGGTAAACAGGTATTGTGCAAGCTTTCTGAAAGCATCGGTATTCTTAATGCCATATCGAACGATCAAATCCCGAAACAATATATCTTCATATATCCTACTGAGATACTCCGAATCATTTTGTGTCAAATACTCGGGAAACCCGCCATGAACCAGGTAATTGTCAAATGCCTTCAATATATTGGCCTTCCCCCATGTACCTTTGCTACTTTCCTCGCGATCTTCTGGAAATTGCAAGAAGTCCAGGTATTCCGAAAAGGAAAAAGGAAATAATTCTAATTTTATATACCTGCCGGTTAAATGAGTGCCTAACTCTGAACTCAACAACTTAGCATTACTTCCAGTAACAAATATTTTGTATTCCTCATCATAAACCCTCCTTACAAAACGCTCCCACCCCACTACATTCTGTACTTCATCAATAAAGATTGTTCTCGTGTCAGATTTTTTGCGGAACACCGCCATAAGTGTCCTGAAATCTTCTACTTTAAAATCGATCAACCGTTCATCATCAAAATTGATAAAATGAAACTGGTCATAGTGGCTCATTAATTGGTATAACAGGGTAGATTTTCCACTGCGCCTAATGCCACTCACAACTGTAATCTGCTTGGTTTCAAGCATGCGAGAAACATCGATACGCCGGGGAACACCTATCTTTTTCCTTTTCAGATTTTCTGTCTGATCGGTGACAACTTCCTCTATAAGCGATAAGGACATCATAATTTATGCATAGTCAAAGCAAATATACTCGCTTTTTATGCATTCATAATGAAAGAATATCTGAATTTTACTCATCCACAATGCAAAAAATCTTTCCGTTCATCTTTTAGAATATAAATGGTATTGGGGTATTTGAGGTATTGGGTAATGACCAAAAACTAATGATTTAAGCAACATTACCCCTTCTCGCTCCTCCCCAAATTCACCAGTTCAAAGACTTTCCGGAAATATTTGGGGTATATTTTCAGGGCGTTGGTTTTGATACCGTGCTTGCGGCA
>CAYUJK010000630.1:0-2101 GCA_964444895.1 uncultured Roseivirgaceae bacterium | reverse complement strand
GGCTTTTGGTTTAACGACAACGACAACCTGAAAAAACACGCCGGTACCATCCGAAAAATATTTGAGCCCAAAGAGAAATACCGGAAAAACATTGATGCCCTCCTGGAAAAATGCCACCGCAAGGGCGACTGCATAGTGGGCGTTCATTTGAGAAAAAGAGATTTTGCCACCGCCTTTGGAGGAAGCTACTACTACCACGACGCGTTTTATCTCGAACAGATACTTCACGCTGAGGCCATCTTAAAAAAAGCAGGAAAAGTACCTGTATTTATACTCTGCTCTGATGAGCCCTTAAAAAGTGAAACCTTCCGGGAGGTTAATTTTCTGCCGGGAAACGGGCACCTGGTGGAGGACTTATATACTTTTGCCCGCTGCGACTACTTAATCGGTCCGCCCAGCACCTATACCGCCTGGGCGTCGTTTTACGGCCGGGCATCCATTCATTACCTGGTGGGCCATGACTCGCCAAACTTTTCGCTAAAAGACTTCCGGATTATCGAAAATATAAGCCAGATTTACCATTTAATTGAATAAAAAAGCCAGGTTTTAATACTATGACAACTAACTACGTTTGCAGGATCTGCGGTGAATCAAATAATAACGAGGCCTATACTGTAAGAGAAATGATGTTTGGGAAGAAGGATGAATTTCTCTACTTCCAATGCAGTCACTGCGAATGTCTTCAAATTGCGGAATTTCCGGAAAACATTTCTGACTATTATCCTACAAACTACTACAGCCTGGAAGATGAGCGCAAAATAAAGGCGCAATTTTCCGGTTTAAAAAGTATTGTCAGAAAGCTCTCCTATCAGGCCAATATTTTTCCAGACTCCCTTAAAAGCAAGGTACTGAGGCTTGTATTCCCCACAGAAAAGTACAAAATCTTCAGCAAGCTCAACATTGACAAAAACACTCGAATATTAGATGTGGGCTGCGGCAGTGGCGCCGGCTTTTTATACCCACTTGCAGAAATGGGCTTTCGTCATGCAATGGGCTGCGACCCCTACCTGGCCAAGTCGATAGAATACGAAAATGGTCTTCAGATTAAGAAAACCGACATATTTGACATCGAAGGCAGTTGGGATATCATCACCTACCACCACTCTTTTGAACACATCTCCAATCCAATTGAAAATTTAGAGAAGATAAACAAGCTGCTCTCGCCAGATGGTGTATGCATCATTCGAATCCCAACTGTTTCATGCTACGCCTGGAAAAAGTACAAAGCAGATTGGTTTCAAATTGACGCTCCGCGACACTATTTTCTCCATTCTACCAAAAGCATGGAATACATGCTGGAGAAAACGGGCTTGGAACTTACGGGCGTTAGGCACGATTCCACATACCGCCAACTTATGATCAGCGAGCAGTATGCCAAGGGTATTCCATTGGTTAATAGCCATAAAAAAAGCCTTAAAGAGTCGCTGCAAGAACGGTGGAAAAAAATTAAATACAGGAACTTGACCCGGAAACTCAACAAAACAGGACAGGGCGATCAGGCAGCCTTCTTCATCAGGAAAAAGGCCTCTCTACGATCCTGAAATCAGCTATCGGTTTCGCCATTTTAACACAAGCCCTTCGAAAAAAGCCTTGTTAAGACCCAGTCCGTTAAGAATTTGATGCTCTTCAAGCTTGTAAACCTTTTTTAAATAGTCGAATTCCTTTTGCCGCCTTTCCTTATCGGCGAGGGTGTTGGTCACTTGCCCCGGCCATATAAATTGCACCATGGTTATCTCACGCACTACTTTCGGTAATCCATACCTATCAAAAAGCTTTTTGTAGAACTCGCAGTCCATGAACCAAATCAGTTCGTTGTCAAAAAAAACATCGAGGTGGTTTCGTATGGTGAGGGCGCTGTGTGTGCCGATGGTATTCTTCAGATAGATCCTGCGGTTATAGTAGGGATGCTTCACTTTGAAGAGCTTACGGTGGTCGGAAGTATGAAGGTATGACGAAACGAGCCATTGCGTTTCTGACGAAAAGTTTTTCACAATGGTTTCGATGGCATGATCTGAATAAAGATAGTCATCCTGGCAAAGTATTTTGATGATATCGCCGGAAGAATGCCGGATGGCGTTGTTGGTGTTGGCCGAAGAACTGC
>CAYUJK010000629.1:0-2103 GCA_964444895.1 uncultured Roseivirgaceae bacterium | reverse complement strand
CGGCGATTTCTTTTTCTACTTTGCGAAAGGTATCGGGATTGGCGCCAAAGAGCCAGAATAGCGGTACGATGGCGGCTCCTAATTCCGTGAGTCCCAAAAAAGTCAACGCTCCTGCACCCGCAAATGGAGGCGTTCCCTGCACAGTAATACTATCTTTATGCAAAGAAATCTGTGCACCCACAAAAGTCGACTTTTGTACAATGATGGTCTTTTCTCCCAAGCCAAATAGCTTGTAATTGTAATGAGGGCCGAACTCTCTTTTGAGAATGCCTACTAATTTGTCGGCCGGCGGCAAAGGTTTGTCTGTAGAAATGCGCATATTGAAGGGGTTGGATTCACAAAAATTACGAACTCTTTCTGTCAACGATCTGGAATACAAAAGGTTGCTGACGATCTGGCGTGGGATTTTCTGACATTAAAGCTACATGGTTTTTTGAATGACCAGCCATCGGGTCATTATTTTACTACAGGAAAATCTGTGATGGGGAATGAAAAATGTCGATTATCAGAATCTGATAAAAAAATATACCCCAGGTACTTGAACTCCGCTTAGGATATGCTTAAATTGATTCTCCTGTACTCCTCTTCACACACCAAAAAACTGTATACACTATGAAGGATGAACCCCAAAACTCTTCTACATCCCAAGACGCTAACCCTGATAAGGCGTTAACCAGGAAAGGTCTAAGCCGCAGGGGTTTCCTGAAAGGTGCTAGTCTCACCACGGCAGGGTCGGTCATTTTACAGACCGGCGTTTTTGGAAAGGATGTTTTTGGTGAAAAAGCCGACGCCAACCTGCAAGGCCCCGACGCCGTAGCGATTGAACTAAAAGTCAATGGTAGAAAGAAATGGATTAACGCCGAGCCCCGGACCACGCTGGCCCAGGTACTACGCGTTCACCTGGATCTGACCGGCACGAAAGTAGTTTGCGACCGGGGGTCCTGCTCCGCTTGCACGGTATGGGTAGACGGAAAGCCGGTGAATTCATGCATGCTGCTCGCCATAGACGTGCAGGGAAGGGATATTACTACCATAGAAGGCCTGGCCAAAAACGGCAAACTTCACCCGGTACAGGAGGCTTTCATAGAGCATGATGCCAGCATGTGCGGCTATTGTACGCCCGGTATGGTTATGACTGCCGCGCACTTGTTGGAAAGCAATGCAAACCCCAGCCTGGACCAGGTGAAGCATGCGATACGAGGCAATGTATGCCGCTGTGGCACTTACCCGAAGGTGTTTGACGCCACCATGGCCGCCGCAGGCCAAATGAAAAAATAGCAATTGATCGTCGCGAAAAGAAAACCGCCGCAACATGGACAATAAAAAAATAACGCTTCCGTACGGTATTCCCGGACATAACCTGGGCCAGATAGAAAGAGAAGTGCCCGCTGATGAACCCCCGGCCTGGCCCGTAAACGACCAACTCAAAGTAGTAGGAAAGCGCATAACACGTGTCGATGCGCGCGCCAAGGTGACCGGTGAAGCCCGCTTCACTTCAGATATCAAGTTACCGGGAATGCTATACGCAAAAATGCTGCGCTCACCCCATCCCCATGCCACCATCCGGTCGGTAGATACCAGCAGGGCAGAGCAGTACCCCGGTGTGTATGCCACCCACATTCTCGGCCAGGACATTACCATGGCCGGCTCTGGGGAAACTGGCGACAACAAGTACCCCGAAATTAAGTACGTGGGCCAGCCCATTGCCGGTGTGGCGGCGATCAGCGAAGAGATTGCCGAAGAGGCACTTAACCTCATAAAAGTAGAATATGCCATTCTCCCTTTTGTGGTTGACCTGGAAAAAGCGAAACTACCGGAAGCCCCGCTGGTATTTGAGGCCCCTGTAGAAAAAGAAGCCTCTGATGGTGGCGAAGAGATTGAAAAAGGATTGGAGTTACAGGGGAATCTGCGTGGTCCATCAAGGGGTACGCCACGCGGCAATACCGAAGAGGGTTTTGCACAAGCTGATATCACCATAGAACATACGTTTCGAACGCAAATCCACATGCACAATCCCCTGGAAACACACGGCGTGGTGGTGGAATGGAAGCCCGAAGGCATGCTCATTTATGCCTCTACCCAATCTACCAAAGGTGTTCGGGA
>CAYUJK010000628.1:0-2104 GCA_964444895.1 uncultured Roseivirgaceae bacterium | reverse complement strand
TTGAAAATACTTCACTGGGCAGAGGAAGACAGGCCCAGAGAAAAACTGCTGCTGAAGGGAAAAGCCACCCTAAGCGATGCTGAACTGATAGGAATACTCCTGGGCTCCGGCACCACATCCATGACCGCCGTGGACCTCGCCAAGCACATCCTTCACTCCGTAGACTACAACCTGAACGAGCTGGCCAAAATGACGGTAAAAGACCTGATGAAGTTCAAAGGAATTGGCGAAGCAAAAGCAGTATCTATCGTGAGTGCGCTGGAATTAGGAAGGAGGCGAAAAGACCAGGAAATGCCCGAAAAGAGGCCCGTACGCGGTTCCAAAGATTTGTACACGGCCATGATCCCCCACATGCTGGATCTGCCCACCGAAGAGTTTTGGATCATCCACCTGAGCCGGTCAAACCAGATCTTAAAAAAAGAGCGAATTAGTATCGGTGGCTTAGCGGGAACGGTGGTCGATAAAAAGGTGATTTACAAAAGTGCAATTCAAAACCTCAGCAGCTTCATCGTTGCCGTTCACAACCACCCCTCGGGAAACCTGAAACCCAGCCACCAGGATGTGCAATTGACAAAGGAACTGGCGCAGTGCGGGTTGCTGTTAGGTATTCCCATGATCGATCACATTATTTTTACTGACGAAGGCTACTTCAGCTTTGCCGACGAGGGCATGATGTAAAAAAAGCAATCCCCGGGGTGTGCCTCCGGGGATTGACCAAGTAACAATTAATAAAACTAAATTAAATCTAGAAGCTCATTCCTACGGCTAACTTGAAGAACGAGGGTTGCTCATATCCGCTTTTAGCCACTTCATCATCACCCCTCAAATCCCATCCTGAGGTAAACCTTACAAAACCCCTACCTGCGGGGTCAGCAAACTGTACATACGGACCAAAGGAAACAAAATAGTCATAGGCGGCATCGTCAGCGTGGTCCTTTCCGCCTGTAAACCTCAAGTGCTCCAGGTGAAGACCCGCAGAAAGGAAGGAGCCGATCTTTGGCCCGGCATTCACCCAGTAGTGAAGGTAATTATTGGTGTTGGCATTTCCATGATCAATCCCGGTGTACAAACCGGCGTAAATCTCTCCTTCAAAAGCATCATAGTCAGCGCCGATCGTGAGGTTTGGCACAATGCCTTCTCCCAATACCGGCGTACCAAGTCCGGAGGTAAGACTACCATTCAACAAGCCTATTTGAGGGTTGATGCTGAGTCCGTCCCCCACATCAAAGTTGACACCCACACCAAATTCTGTCCAGTTACCCCAGCCACCACCGGTACCGCCAGACCAAAGAATACCGTAAAACGTGAAAGCGGAATTATCGCTCAACGCATACGACCCAGCGAAGAATGGGTAGAAACCGAAGAAAATATCCGAATTAAGCGAAACGTCAAGACTAAACTTGCTGTCATCCTGCGCTTTTACTGGACTGCTTGCCAATGAGAAAAATAAAAGTAGGCCTAAGGCTACAGCCATCAGCTTACGAGTTCTGAAAGTAGTTCCTGTTTTCATCTGTTCTTTTTTTTTGTTTTTAAATGTCAGATGGAACCTTTGACCACTTAAATAATCATTAGACATACGAAGCAATGATTATTTAAGTGGTGTCGGTTTCATAAGAGCTTTTTTAAATGATTAAAGGTTAATCTGCCGATCCTTTACCATATCAGGTGCATTACGCCGGCTTGCAATCACCATCACAATAATCGGATCATTTTTAAACCAATTTTTCATCATTTATCAATATTTACCAAACATGATGGTAATACAAGACCCTATTTTGTCAAAAAATTATATTTTAACCATATATTAGGTGTGTTTTTCATCCTATTTTTAATTCTAATACAAAAAATCTTTGTTTTTGATACGACTTGTCAAGAGTGAATTATATTTAAAATATTTATTACAATTATTTCACACTAATCGCTTCCAGTACGACTCAAATCCGTTCCAATTTTTCAAAAACGCGATCAAATAGCGCTCTTGCTAAAACATCACCAGCCAAACAGCACTGATATTATTTTTGAAATATTTTAATTTATATATGTGGTTTCCCGCATAAACATGTGGAAAACCACAGCGCGAAAAAACCGGGCCTTTAAAACGCAT
>CAYUJK010000627.1:0-2106 GCA_964444895.1 uncultured Roseivirgaceae bacterium | reverse complement strand
ATTAATGTATCGGGTTTTGCCATTGGCATTGCAGCCGCAGCGCTTTTGCTGATGTACACATGGAATGAGATAACATTTGACAATTTCCATGAGAAGAAAGATCAAATCTACCTGGTAGGTGTGCAACAAAAGGAAGGCGTCCATGAGTATACAGGAGGATGGACTACGCCGCCCACAGGCCCGGCGCTGAAAGAATACTTCCCGGAAATTGAAAATGTAGTACGGATATGCATTTGGTTTGAAGAGATCATTACCAAAAGAGGGGAAAAGCAATATGTTGAAAATAATGTTGTGGGCGCCGACTCTACTTTCTTCAAAATATTCTCTGCTGACCTCGTTGCGGGCAACCCCGACAAAGCGCTCACATCGCCAAACTCAATTGTCATTACCGAAAGCATAGCAAAAAAATATTTTGGCGAAAAGGACCCCATGGGCCAGACAATGCATTTCGAAAGTTTCTTTTCGGAATGCACCGTGACGGGCGTGATGAAGGACTGGCCCGATAATACTCATGTGAAGATTGATATTTTGTTTTCCTTAAGCTCATTGAAAGACATCCTTTTCGACTTCGAGCATAGCTGGGAAAACCACACGTTTGTGACCTATGCATTGCTCAATGAACACACAACCCCCAAATCACTTGAGTCAAAGTTTCCTGCCTTTCTTCACGACAAAATGGGCGCTCATATTGAAAAAAAATACGGGAAATCCTTTGATGAATACTTGGGTGAAGATCACTATAGTTTATTCCTGACTCCCCTCAAAGAAGTTCATCTTAGCACGTTGGTTCACGAGGGGAACGACGGCAAAAAACTAATCACCTATGCGCTCGGATTCATTGGAATTGTGATCATTTTTCTGGTTTGCATAAATTTCACCAACCTTTCCACTTCAGTTGCGATGGACCGCATCAAGGAGGTAGGCGTGCGAAAAGCCTCTGGAGGAAAAAGGGGGGCAGTTATCCGACAATTTTTGTTGGAGTCGATATTTACTGTTTTCATCGGGTTGATCATCGGCTTGTTGCTTATGGAAATAACCCGACCTTTTTTTAATGAACTGACGGGTAAAAAACTGGAGTTTGACTATTTCAATTGGCAGTTTCTATCCGTTGTTATTGTGCTGGCCACTATTACGGGTGTAATTGCCGGAATTTACCCGGCTACCTATCTCTCATCATTTAATCCATTACAGGCCTTGAGTGGGAATTCTGGCAGCAAAGTCGGCGCCAAAGGGGTTAGGAGTAGCCTGATCGTGTTTCAGTTTGCGATTTGCATATTTATGATCGCAGGCACGATAGTCGTGTACAAACAGCTGTCTCATCTTACCCATATCAATTTGGGATTTGATAAGGAGCGCGTCATTGTATTAAAGCGACCATGGGCTCTTAAAGAGAGTCTCTGGACTTTTAAGGAGGAATTGCTCAGGAACAAAAATGTGAAGGACGTCACCATAACGAACACTCTCCCGGGAAGGCATTTTGATGGGCATGGACAGCATTTTAAGGGCGACCCACAGGAAACAGACTACACCATTTATCCGCTTATCGCCGATCCGGACGTGCTTTCTACGCTGGGTCTTACTGTGGCAGAAGGCAGAGGGTTCAATGCCAGGGATAAAGACAAGCCCGTGGCCATGATCAATGAAGCGGCCGTCCGGAAATACAATCTACAAGATCCACTAAATAAAATAATAGATGGGGGCACCCTTGGTAATAAGCAAGTACAAATAATAGGCGTCTTCGAAGACTTCCATTTTCAGTCATTTCACAATGCCATCGAACCCATGATCATTTTCCAGACCAATCCTGATCAATTGTCCAATTCAAACTACATGCTGGTCAAAGTTACCGGGGATGAAATTTCCAGCACATTGGCTTCTATCGAGAAAAAATGGTCAGAAATGTCGAATGGATATTTGTTTGAATATACGTTTCTGGATCAGGATTTTGCACGTGTGTTCCAAAGAGAGGAGGTCACTTCCAGGGTGTATTCTATTTTCTCAATGATCTCCATCCTAATCGCCAGTCTCGGCTTGTTGGGATTGGCCATGTTCTTCGCAAAAACGCGCAAAAAAGAGATTGGCGTAAGGAAGGTAAATGGCGCAAAA
>CAYUJK010000626.1:0-2110 GCA_964444895.1 uncultured Roseivirgaceae bacterium | reverse complement strand
GGTCTGGCAATATGACCTTCAAAGGCTCGGCGCTTAAACACAAAATTTTGCTCTCTGGCGTGGGAGATATCCATGCGTATGAGATGCCGGTGGGCTCGGCAGACGTAGTGCTCAACGGCGTCGGCAATGTGCACGTGAAAGTGGAGGATGCCCTTAAGGCTACCATCACCAGCAACGGCAATATATTCTACAAAGGAAACCCGGAGATCACCGAGAGCCTGCAAGGTACAGGCAAAGTGATTGAAGCGAATTAGAAAGTGAATTTGCAAACACGCAGCTTTGTCTTTCCCTTGTCATATCCCTGGCTTGATCAGGTAGGCTAAATCCCTAAATTTGAACGTTCCCGATCCGGCAAAGACTTAACAATCTCCTATCAGGAGAATATCGGATTGTGCTGGTCGTTTACCGGGTATACTGCTACTAAACAATACCAACTATGAAAAATCTACCGCTGTATCTTGCTATTCTTTTTTTGTCATTGCTTTGTTCGTGTGATACCAAAGACGAAGGAGCCATTGATGAGATCGAAGAAGAAATCAATGAAGAAGAAGAGGAAAACCCTCAGCAGAATATTGAAGTAGAAACGGTAGCAACGGGCCTGGCAAACCCCTGGGGGATGGCCTTTTTGCCCGATGGACGAATTCTCGTTACTGAGCGGGCAGGCGATATCCACATCATAGAAAATGGCGCGCTGGTAGAAGAGACTGTCGCTGGTGTACCGCCGGTACGAGCACAAGGACAGGGTGGATTGCTGGACATCATGCTTCACCCCGGCTATGAAGAGAATGGCTGGATCTACATGACGTACGCGAAAGAGGGTCCCGGCGGGGGCGCTACCACACTGGTCAGGGCCAAGCTGGAAGGCAACAACCTCACCGACCTGGAGGAATTGTTTGTAGCCCTGCCGTTTCTTAGCTCGGGCCAGCATTTTGGCTCTCGCATCGCATTCGATAATGAGGGGTATGTGTACATCACAACGGGCGACCGCGGCACTATGCAGAATGCTCAAAATCTCGGCAACCACTACGGAAAAGTTATTCGCCTGCATGACGATGGCTCAGTGCCGGACGACAATCCTTTTGTTGATGAAGAAGGGGCCATGCCGGAGATTTGGTCTTATGGGCACAGGAACCCCCAGGGCCTTTATTTCGACAAAGCTAACAACCGTCTTTGGGAGCACGAGCATGGTCCTCAGGGCGGCGATGAGATCAACATTATCGAAAAAGGTCGCAACTACGGCTGGCCGGAAATCACCTACGGGGTCAACTATGGCGGCGGCATTATCTCCGAGGACACAGAAAAAGAAGGGATGGAGCAGCCCGTGCACTACTGGGATCCGTCCATCGCGCCTTGCGGCATGACCATGGCGACAAGCGATTATTACCCTCATTGGAAGGGCAACCTTTTTATTGGCGCTTTGGTGTTGCAGCATGTGAATAGAGTAGTGCTTTCAGATGCAGAGTATGTGTCAGAAGAGCGGTTGCTTCAGGGAAATGCAAGGGTAAGGGCCATTGTGGAAAGCCCGGAAGGACACCTCTATGTAGCCACAGAATCCCCCGGATCTATTCTTCGCTTTGTGAATACGCTGGCGGAAGACGAGTAAAGAGGGATGTGGATAGGATTGATCCAGCACCGCGCATCTTGACACACCGAATACAAGGAGCAAGGAACAATGGAACGCATATATCCAATCTCAACGAATAACCAATAACTTAATAACCAATAACCAAAAGTGACCTCAAAACAACACGCTCACCTGCATTCTTCCGATGTGGATGGGTTTGTAATCAGCAGATTTTCGACCTTCATAATTCAGAGATAGTTGCAAGCCAGCAAAAAGCTTTTTCTGAAATACAATGTTCCAGGTGTAATTTTGGCCGGGACGCAACGCCTCCAGCAACTCGTATCCAACAGGCGAATTTTCCTGTCCCTGGAAATTGATATTCGAAACCTTGAACTGTGAGTTGACCGACATTTTCGTGGCTTTATTGTAGATCACTGATACTGCGCCTTCGTGTATCCGGGAATGCTCATTTTCCTCACTTTCCAGCACTATTTTGGCCCGATAAGAATATTCACCCGATACCCGGAAGTGAACGTTGGGCTGCCA
>CAYUJK010000625.1:0-2114 GCA_964444895.1 uncultured Roseivirgaceae bacterium | reverse complement strand
TAGGGCTCGCAAAAAGCCACCTATATTCCCTCCCGAAAGCTTTCGGGAAGAGGGGTAGGGGTGTGTTTTGTAAAAAAACAGGCTTTTTGCGAACCCGTCAAATTAGACGTGACATGACACTAGTTAAAGACGCAAAACCGGGAACGGAACACGCCGGCTTCGGTGTTGAAGTACTGTACCAACCACCTTTGTTATGGAAGCAGTAATGAAAGAAACAGAAACGATCTGTTGCCCCAAATTTGATCCCGAACCCTGGGATGGAAAAGTATTTCAATGGCAAAATAAGAGGTTTATTAGGGACCATGTGTTCACTCTTTTCTACATACCGATGAACTTTGCGAAAGTGATGAAGCGGCTTGATGAAAAAGTAAAACTTGCCGGCGCTGAAATACCGGGGTTTGTGTGCTTGTCTGACCACACATCTCAGTGGAATATGGACCTGTACCTGGCGGTAGACCGGGAGATTCCTGATGCCGAAAATGTAACACTCAGCGGCAAGTACTTTGTTAAAGTATACGAAGGCTCTTACAAATATGCCGGCAGATGGTGCAAAGAATTTGAAGACGAAGTTGAGGCACGGGGAATGAACGTACTACGGTGCTTTATCTGGTATACCACCTGCCCCAAGTGTGCAAAAAAATATGGAAAAAACTATGTGGCGATAGTAGGAGAGGTAGAGTAAACCACAACTACCCTAAATCACGAATAACAAAATACAAATCTCAAACAACACCCAAAAAATCAATAGAAGAAATCTAAACCTGACGTTCGGAGGTTTGGAATTTTAATAGTTTGACAATTGGAATTTATTTGAGATTTGTTTTTTGATGCTCGGAATTTCACCCTCTCTATACCCTGGCCAGCACTTTTTTGATGATAGCGTCCAGTGTTTTGTTGGCATTTTTGGTAAGCTCGTTGTCAATGCGGTTGAGTATCACCGCGCTAATGCTGAGGGCGTTGTGCCCCAATAGTCGGCTCATGCTGTATAGGGCAGAGGTTTCCATTTCAAAATTGGTAAACCAAAAATCCTCCTCGTGGAAGTAGAGGAGATCATCGATAAGTTTTGGGTATTTGGTTTCAATCCGCACTTTCCGACCCTGTGGCGCGTAGAAACCGGGACAGGTCATGGTGTTGCCGGTGGCTATATCGTAGGCAATTTTTTCTTTCAGCTCCGGGCTGCCATTTACGCAGTATGGCATAAAGGGCAGATCAAATTTTTCCTTTAGTTTTTCACATATCCGGGTTTCGAAATCACTTTGAGGGAAGTTATAGAAGGCTGTCAGGTTCCCCATTCCCACGGCGTAGTTGCTCACAAGCTGCGTACCTGTTTTGATCTCACTCTGAATGGAAGCCGTAGTGCCAATGCGTATAAGGTTGAGCTGAGTAAAGTTTTTCTTGGGCTCTCGTTTGCTCAGGTCTATGTTAAAGAGTGCGTCCAGCTCTATGAGCACTATTTCCAGGTTGCTGGCGCCCATGCCCGTACTCATCACGGTGATCTTCTTGTCGTGGTAAACGCCTGTGTGGGTAATGAATTCCCGCTGGTTCATTTCAAACTCCACATCGTCGAAATGGCGGCTCACGCGGTGTACGCGGCCGGGATCGCCCACCAGGATAATTGTGTCGGCCACATTTCCCGGTTTCAGGTTGAGGTGGTACACGCTTCCGTCAGGGTTTAGAATGAGGTCAGACTCAGAGAACCGGGCCATACTCCGTTGTTTTAGTTATCGGTATACGCCAATATAGGGGTTGTATCCGTTTGCCTTTTTGGGATAGTACCCCCTGCCATCGTAGGGCCTTTTTGCCGGATGTGTCATGCACGTTTCCGAGCAGGCGCCGTCGAGCTTTTCCGAGCACGACTCGCACATGGGGATATGTTTGTTACATTCGGCATTGGCGCAGTTCACCATGCGGTCGCACTTTTCTCCACAAACATAACATTCTGATATTACCTTAGGGTTAACTTTATTTATGTCGGCTACCACGCGGTTGTCAAACACATAGCATTTGCCTTCAAAATCTTCGCCGCCTTCTTCTATTCCGTACTTGATAATACCGCCGTGGAGCTGGTATACATCCTTGAAGCCCTTTTCCAGCAGGTACGCACTGGCCTTTTC
>CAYUJK010000624.1:0-2123 GCA_964444895.1 uncultured Roseivirgaceae bacterium | reverse complement strand
CAGATCGCCGCGGCTTTTGTCGGTACCCTGCCGGTGGATGTTTTTTCCGACCTCCAGTGATTCTGCCCGAACATGTGCGGTTTTCTTATCCCCATCTATCTCCACCTGCTCGTAGGGTACCACCACGTTGGTATTGCCGGGCAGAATGGTGCCCGTCATCACCTCAATGCAATTTTCCGAAGACGAGAGCTGCATCTGCGGCATACCGGCAGGCTGCATATTTTCAATGAAAAAGCTTCGCTTTCCCTTTTCATAAGCGGAATAGTCGATCGCGATGCCGTCCATCATTACCCTGTCGAAGGGTGGAAAATCGTTATCAGCGCGGATGTCTTCCATCAACACCCTGCCCATCGCCTTTTGCAAAGGCACGGGGATCAGCCTCCTCTCAAGTGTGGTTTCGCTAATGATTTTGTCCGCTTCTGCTACATCTATCATGAGTTTGTATTGAGTCATTTATTAGTTAATTGGGCTTGCCTGCCGGAGGCAGGTTGATTGAGTAGATTAGGTTAATTGGGTCGTATTCGGTATTCGGTATTCAGTGCGTCGGTTGCGGGCACTAATTACAGAATATTCGGATCGAGACCACAAGCCTCAAACTGCCCGCTATCCATTGCAGTCCCGCTTCAACGGACTGCCCGGATCGCTGCCTTACTGAATGCCCTTTGTTCCTTCCTTCTCTCCCAAGCCGGTCTGACTCCGCTTTGCTTCGTCTGACCTCGACTGCCCCCTGCCCTTTTCTCTTTCTCCCAGCGTTGCCGCTTGTATCCTAGCCAATACCAATAAGTTAAGGCGTTTGAGGATTTTCCCTCATCCCTGTCTGCCCTGACTGCCGTCAGGCTGGCGACAAGGCAGGCTAAATCCTTCGCCAAAACGGAGAAGGACTTTTTAAGCGGTCTTAACTTATTGGCATAGGCCTGGCGGCTTCTTCCACTGCCTCCTGCCGCCGCCTACTTTCTTGCTCCCTTTTACCTTTCACCTTTGAACTTCGAGCTTCCTACACCTTCCCGTACACCTTCAGCACGGTCTCCCTCAGTACATTACTTTTTTCAGAGCAGGCGAAGGCCATCACATCGGCAATCTCTCCGGGTTTTACCCATTTGTCGAAATCGGCTTCGGGCATCGCTTCGCGGTTTGGCGGAGTATCGATAATGCTGGGCGCCACTACGGTAGCCGTTACATTTTTCGAGGCTCCTTCGGCATTCAGCATATCGGCCAATTTGAAGATCAGCGATTTCGAAAGCGCGTATGCCAGCGAGTTTTTGCCTTCTTTAGCATTCAGCGCAGGCCTCGCCCCCATCATCAGTATCTTGCCGCCTTCTTTTTGTTCCATCATTTTCTGAAACACCGGCCGCGCGGTGTAGTAGGCCGTTTCGAAGTTGAGCGTGAACATTTTTTTCAAAACCTCTCCATCTGCATCGCCTATGCCGCCATACGCGTAGCCGCCCGCCAGCAGCAAAGCCGCGTGTACTTCTGCGTGGTCTTTATAAATCTTTTCGATTGTTTTTTTCGCATCGTTCTCATCGGAAAGATCGGCCTTGTACACCACGAGATCGTCGCCCGGCTGGTCTTCCAGCGAATCCGATGGCAGGACGATGGCAATGACCCGGTAGCCTTCTTTGATGAACTTCTGAACGACCGCTTTGCCAAGATTACCGGCGGCCCCGGTGATGATTACGTTTTTCTTCATTCTATTTCTCCTTTTCTGACTTTAAGGCTAATGCTACTTAAACCACTTCGAGTATTTGATATAATTCTGTGCCGTTCGGGCGAAAATCCCTTTCAGTTCGTCGCCCACAGCTTTTACCCTCTTTGCAGGCACGCCGGCGTAAATGCTGCCCGGCTCTATCTTAGTGCCCTGTAGCACCACAGAGCCCGCCGCAATGATGGAACCCTCTCCCACCACGGCGTCGTCCATCACGATAGCACCCATGCCTATGAGCACGTTGTCTTCCACCACGCAGCCGTGTACGATGGCATTGTGCGCTATCGAAACATTGTTACCGATGGTAGTGCTAAACTTCTGGTAGGTACAGTGGATCACCGCGCCGTCCTGGATGTTGGTATTGTCGCCGATCTTGATGGTATTTACATCGCCCCGCACCACGGCGTTGAACCACACGCTG
>CAYUJK010000623.1:0-2125 GCA_964444895.1 uncultured Roseivirgaceae bacterium | reverse complement strand
CCCCAGGGGGATGTACAGGCAGCAAAATGTTTTTAACTACGAGTCTAACACCGACCTGCTCCTCACTTACAGGGACAACATCGCTAACCGGGTTAATTTCTTTATCTCCGGAGGCGCCAACGCCATGAAGCAGTACTACAATTTCGCCGGCATGTATGCTGATCAGCTTGCGATGCCAGGCGTGTATATGCTGAGTAACAGCTTAGACCAGGCAGTGGCAGACCCTAATATTTGGGAAAAGGCCATCAACAGCGTATACGTTGCTTCACAATTTGATTACCAGGGAAAGGTATTCCTCGACGTCACGGGAAGGAACGACTGGTCAAGTACCTTGCCTGCCGGAAATAATTCCTTTTTCTACCCGTCCGTCAGCACCAGTTTTGTGTTTGACGAAATGCTCACCTTGCCAAAGGCCATCTCTTTTGCCAAGATGCGGTTGTCATGGGCGCAAGTAGGAAACGATACCCGGCCTTACCAAACGGCACGGTACTACGATAAGATATACGCCAACAGCTTTACCAATCCCACTACACTCTACAACCCCGATTTGAAACCGGAGATCACGACCAGCTTTGAAGGAGGGATCGACGTGAGGATGCTCAATAGCCGGCTGGGAGTTGATTTTACCATATACCAGAATGACAGCCGAAACCAGATATTAGAGATTCCGCTCGACAATACAACCGGATACACCAGGGCGCTGATGAACGCGGGGTTGATAACCAGTAAGGGCATGGAACTGGTACTGACGGGAGCGCCTGTGGCCACTCCCAATTTTAAATGGAATACTACCCTCACATGGTCGAAGGCCCGAAGCTATGTAAAGGAGCTCGCCGAAGGAATTGAAAGCCAACTCATTGCCAACCATAACCAAAACGTGCTGATCGAGGCCCGTGTAGGCGGGCTCATGGGCGACATGTATGGCAATGGATTCCAGCGGTCTCCCGATGGGCAAATTGTCTTTTCGCCTTCAGGAATTACCGCTGAACTTGATCCCGAAGTCAAAAAGTGGGGGAATGCATTTCCCGATTGGCGGGCAGGTCTGCTGAATGAGTTTTCTTACAAAAGGATAAGGGTGAGCATTCTCTTCGACGGCCAGAAAGGTGGCAGTGTATATTCTCAGACTAACCACAAAAACAACACCCTTGGTAAAACCAAGGTAACATTGCCCGGAAGGGATGGTGGAATTGTGGGCGAGGGGGTAGTGCGAAATGAAGACGGCACCTATTCACCCAACACTACGACGGTGTCTGCGATGCGGTACTACGATGAGTACTACAAGATCAGAAATGCGGAGACCAACATCTTTGACGCTTCCTTTATAAAACTTCGGGAAGCCCGTATCGAATACAGCTTCCCCGTTTCGCTGATCAGTAAGGTGCGCATGAACCAGGTAAGTGTAGCGCTGTATGGCAGAGATTTGCTGCTATTCACCAAGTTCCCTGCATTTGATCCTGAGGCCGCCATGCTAAACAGTGGCACCATTGTGCCAGGCATAGAGATGACGCAGTTTCCCTCTACCCGGACAATGGGCGTAAACCTCACAGTTAAGTTTTAATCGACGGTAAAAAGTAGAAAAATGAAAATAAACAAAGGAGTTCAAATAGCCTTTTTGGCCATACTTTGCCTGGGCGCTTCGTGCACGGGCGATTTCGAAGAAATGAATACGGATCCCAATCGCCCCAAGGAAATATTTCCGGGGGTGCTTTTGGGGCAGATGCAATACCGTTTTGTGAATACTACAATGGGGGGCGCCCGCGGCTTTACGCATCAAGTTATGCAAGTAGACGCTCCGAGAGCAAGCACAGACTTGGGCTTGCACCGGTATCATATTGCGCCAAATACGGGTAGTGATCTTTGGACCAGCATGTATAGCTACATGACGGATATAGAAGATCTGTACAACATCTCTGAGCGACTCGGCGAAGACAATTATAAAGCCATAGCGCTCATCTATAAATCACTGGGGTATTCCATCGTAACGGACTGCTTTGGCGACATTCCGTATTTTCAGGCGTCAAAGGCAGAGCAGGGTGTGTTTCATCCTGATTTTGATCGCCAGGCAGATATATATCCGCGGATACTCGCTGACCTGGCCGAAGCCAATCAACTTCTTTCCAGTGCA
>CAYUJK010000622.1:0-2136 GCA_964444895.1 uncultured Roseivirgaceae bacterium | reverse complement strand
CGGGTCACTGTCCGGCTGAACGAAGGCACACTAAACATCATCCCCCTGGCAGACGATGCTATGAGAATTCAGTTAGAGAAGGAGGGTGTGAAAAAAGAAGAGAAGGAACTCGTTTTGGTCAATCTGCCGGCGACGCCCGAATTCGAATTCTCCGACAGTGATGGCAAACTCCGGGTGAGCACTTCATCGATGATGGTACTATTGGACAAGCAAAGCGGCATTCTTGAGTTTGCCGATAAAGAAGGAAACATATTCCTGAGGGAAAAGCCCGGAGGCCGGAAGCTGGTCCTTGATTCTGTAATGGGCGAACCTTGCCTGGTTACGGAACAGGCCTTTGATTCTCCCGAAAACGAGTACTTGTTTGGTCTGGGACAATTTCAAGATGGGCACTACAACCTCCGCAATGCCACCCGGAAGCTGACCCAGGTGAACTCGCAAATAGCCATCCCTTTTCTTTATTCGAGCAGGGGGTATGGAATCCTCTGGCACCAGTATGGACTCACGGAATTTAATCCAGCCGATAATATCGTTCCCCTTACAAAAAGCGAAGCCTCCAATGATGAAAATCGGGAAGTAGAAGTGACAACAACCGCCGGCACCCAAAAAGTATCCCGGCGTCAATCGCTCTATACTGGAAAGTTTACCGTGGATAAAGACGGAGAATACTCTGTAATGCTCGATTTGGGTGATATGGACAACCGCCATCTGCTTGTGATTGACGATTCGGCGGTCATAGACCAGACCAACCTGTGGCTCCCTCCGGCGGCCAGCAAGCTGATCAACCTGAAAGCAGGCGAGCACAGTGTGCAAGTAGTTTGCAATTCTACCAACACACCCACCCTTACCTGGAAGCTGGTGAACAATTCCACCACATTCCGATCGCCCCACGCAAAGTCATTGGATTATGTTGTTTTTCATGGCGATAGGGCCGACGATATCATTGCCTCATATCGTAATCTGTCCGGGCAGGCGCCCATGCTTCCCTTGTGGGCGTATGGATTTTGGCAATGCCGCGAACGTTATACATCAGCAAATCATCTGGTGGAAACCGTTAAAGAGTTTCGCAAAAGAAAGCTTCCCATGGACGTGATCGTGCAGGACTGGCAATATTGGGGTAGCAACGGCTGGGGCGTTCCCCAATTCGATGAGACCCATTACCCCAATCCCTCCGGATTTATCAAAGAGTTGCACGATTTAAACGCCCATTTTGCCATTTCTATCTGGTCAAATCCGGATAAGGAATCGGAAATTGGAAAGGAGTACGTGGCTAAGGATCGCTTTATTCCTGAGACCAAATGGTTGGATTATTTTAATCCCGAAACCCGAAAGGAGTATTGGAATACCTTAAAAGCCAACATGTTTGATCACGGAGTGGATGCCTGGTGGATGGACGCTGTAGAGCCTGAAAACGATGCGTTGACAGGAGAACAGACGCATATAGGTCCCGGCGACTTTTACCGTTTAACCTATCCCTTG
This sequence comes from uncultured Roseivirgaceae bacterium, assembly GCA_964444895.1. GTDB lineage: Bacteria > Bacteroidota > Bacteroidia > Cytophagales > Cyclobacteriaceae > CAJXNP01. The sequence continues at coordinate 660 of CAYUJK010000622.1, read as the reverse complement.
ATGGTGAGCAAGTCGGTGTATGAGGGGCAACGTGCCGCCACGGACGATAAGAGGGTCACCATCCTCACCCGCTCGGCCTTCTCAGGGCAGCAGCGGTATGGCGTCATCAACTGGTCGGGCGATGTGGGCTGGGACTGGGATGCCTACAAAAGGCAGATCGTAGCGGGGCTGAATTTTACCATTACCGGTCTGCCGTATTGGACTACCGATATTGGCGGTTTCTTTCGCCCGGGCCAATCTCAATACACAGACAAGAATTTCCATGAAATACTTACCCGTTGGTTTCAGTGGGGAGCGTTCAGCCCGATTTTCCGCATGCACGGCTACCAAACCGAAACAGAGCCCTGGAAATATGGACCCGACGTAGAGAAAAACCAACGTAAAATATTGAACCTCCGCTACAGGTTATTGCCCTATATTTATTCCGAAGCATGGCAGGTGACCCAGAGTGGATCGACGATCATGCGTCCGCTCGTGATGGACTTCCCCAAAGACATGAAGGCCATTGGGCAACCCTATGAATACATGTTTGGAAAGTCTCTCCTGGTCGTGCCGGTTACGGAGCCGGGCGTCACAGAGGCACAGGTCTATTTGCCAGCGTCAGCCGGGTGGTATGACTTCTGGACAGGGAATAAGTTTGACGGCGGGCAAACCATTACT
>CAYUJK010000621.1:0-2137 GCA_964444895.1 uncultured Roseivirgaceae bacterium | reverse complement strand
CCAATGCCCTGGCCTATGATGGTGGTCTCGCGGATACTGGTATCAGTTACTCTCAGCTCTCCATATTTCTTTTGCATTCCGGCAAAGGCCTGGTTCACATCACCGATCACGCCCACGTCTTCCCCGAAAGCCAGAATGCGGGGATCGCGCGCAAAATTCGCGTCAAAGCAGGCTTGCAATACCTCCCGGCCATCTACACTTTTCGATTTCTTGCTATACACGGGCTTTACTTCCGGAACTTTAATCGCCGAATCATCTGACTCACTGTACAAGTACTTACTGTAGTCGCGCTGATTTCGGGCATCTTTATCGTCGAGCCATTGCTGAATCTGCTGTTTGCTGGCGCCGTCCTTGCTCTTAAAAATACGCCACGCGAGCTTCAGGGCCTTCACCGAGTCTTGCTTCAGGGGCATGGTGTTTGACTGCAAGTCATGTCGTATCTGCCGTACTTCATCACTGGGGCCAAGCTCGGTATTTATTTGATCCAACAGCGCCAATGCCTCTTTCCGGTCCTTTTCGATTACCTTCATATATTCTTTCCAGGCGCGGTCTTTCGATTCTTTTACATGCTTTTGCGCTTCAGATTCTATGCTGTCCAACTGGCTCTCGTGAGCCAGCTCATTTTCAAGTATCCACTCCCTGAACTTCTTGATACAGTCATATTCCTTCTCCCATTGCAGGCGCTCTTTCGGCTTGTAACGCTCGTGTGATCCTGAAGTAGAGTGCCCAAGCGGCTGGGTAAGTTCTTCCACATGCACCACCACGGGCACGTGTTGTTGACGGCTCATTTTTTCAACTTTCAGAAACACCTCTATCATGGCGCTGTAGTCCCAGCCTTTTACTTTGATAATTTCAACACCGCTTTCCTTTTCATCGCGCTGAAATCCCTGCAATACCCTGGCGATATCGCCTTTGGTGGTGTGAATTTCGTTGGGTACTGAGATGCCATAACCATCATCCCATATCGCCACGATCATCGGTATTTGTAGTACTCCGGCAGCATTTATCGATTCGAAAAAAATACCCTCGGACGTGGCGCCGTTTCCGATCATCCCCCAGGCTATTTCATTTCCATCAATCGAAAACAGGCTTTCTTTCTTCAATTCCGGATTATGGCGGTACAACTTAGAGGCAAGCGCGAGGCCCACCAGGCGGGGCATTTGACCGGCAGTAGGCGATACATCGGCGGCGCTGTTAAACATTTCCGTTTGCGGAAGCCACTGGCCCTTTTCATCCAGGAGGCGCGTGGCAAAGTGACCATTCATCATCCTCCCCCCTGACATGGGCTCGGCCTCAAGGTCAGTATGCGCATATAACTGAGCAAAAAACTGCTGAACAGTAATCTCTCCCAGGGCCATCATAAAAGTTTGATCCCTGTAATAACCCGACCGGAAATCTCCGCGCCTGAAAGCCTTGGCGAGAGCTATCTGGCACAACTCCTTACCATCGCCAAAAATTCCGAATTTTGCTTTCCCCGTAAAAACTTCCTTTCTTCCCATGATGCTAGTATGCCGACTCACCAATGCCAGGCGGTAGTCGTTGAGAATTTCTTCCACGGAGACGTTGATTCCTTTTAAGACTTTAGTCGAATTCACCCTGTTGATCGTTCTTCGTTGTGCTTGTTAAAGATGTAAATATAGGTCAGGCATACAAATCTAAAAAATTTTGGCCTTTGATAATGCTAATTAATAGGAGACAAAATACTTTATTGCATTAGAAATAATCGACATCGCCATGAAGATCGGAGTACCTATTGAGATAAAAAAAAATGAGAACAGGGTGGCACTCACCCCGGCTGGAGTAAAAGAGCTTTCTAAAAATAATCACCAGACTTTTGTCCAGAATAATGCCGGTGTAGGCAGTGGGTTTGACAATGCTGAGTACGAGGCTGCCGGCGCACAGATACTGGACAGTATCGAGGAAATCTACGCAGTAGCCGATATGATCATCAAAGTAAAGGAGCCTGTGGAGCCGGAATATCAGCTGGTGCGGGAAGGGCAGGTACTGTTTACCTACTTTCATTTTGCTTCCAGCGAAATTCTGACTCGCGAGATGTTGAAAAGCCAGGCAGTGTGTATCGCGTATGAAACGGTGGAAAAAGCCGACAGAAGCCTGCCTTTGTTGGTGCCGATGTCTG
>CAYUJK010000620.1:0-2141 GCA_964444895.1 uncultured Roseivirgaceae bacterium | reverse complement strand
TATGATGGCTATGTGGGAAGTCAAAAAGCGGTTGCCACTTATGGCGACTTTATGATTAAAGATCCCCGCGACTATGCCAGGATACAAATGGCCAGGAACCCGGGTATGATACCGTTTTACGGTGGAGATCCCGACAATCCTGTGATACCAGAATATTTTTATCCTGTGAATGATGATCTGTCTCCAAGGACGGATATAAATGAGGCGGATTATTCTTTCCCTGATAACTTGATCATGCGATCTAATCAGGAAGGGACAAATTGGTCGGATGAGTTGTTCCGTACTTCCTTGATCACTGAGCATCACCTGGGCTTGTCTGGTGGAAATGACAATGCTACCTACCATGCTTCTGTGGGCTACCTGAACCAGGAGGGAACCATGAAACACACGGGTTTCGAAAGGTTTTCTGCCCGCTTAAACAGCAGGATGAAAGCCGGAAGGTTCACCTTCGGGGAGTCGATCTCCCTGGCGCGTTCTGAGCAAGTGATCCAGAGAGGACAAGCCGGTAACGAGCAAAATACCATTTCGCAAACCTTCCTGATGAACTCGATCGTTCCGGTAAGGGATGTGGCAGGCAACTATGCGGGCGCCAAGACCACCGGATTTTCCAATGCGAAGAACCCCGTGGCGTTTGCCGAGACGAATGCCGAAAACGTGGATGTGGATATCCGTATTCTGGCTAACCTGTTTGGTGAGTTCAAAATTGCTGAGCCGCTGAAAATCCGTACCAGCTACAGCGTTGACTACCGCGACTTGTACCAGCCACGAATGAACTTCCCTCGTTTTGAGGACAGGGAGGTGAATAGCACGAATAGTTATGGAGAGACCCGGCAATCTACTTTCAACTGGGTGTGGACTAATACACTGGAGTTTAACAAAACATTCGCAGACGTTCATGCCCTAAAAATATTGGCAGGCCATGAAGCGGTGAGGAACCAGTTTAAGCAACTGAACGGGCAGGTGAATAACCTTGCATTTACGGATCCAAGTGTACGTTATCAAAACCTTAACTATTCGTCCTTTAACTCATTAGGAAGTCAGGAAAGAATCGTGACTTTCGTGTCGCTTTTCGGAAAGATAGACTATGAATACAACGACAAGTATTTGTTGAGTGCTACGATCCGTAGAGACGGTGTGTCTGACTTTCTGGAAGACGAGCGTTATGGCGTATTCCCAGCGGTGAGCGTGGGATGGAGACTTTCGTCGGAATCTTTTATGCAGGGCATTACCGTGATCGATGACCTAAAACTCCGAGCAGGATGGGGTGTTACGGGTAACGCTAGTATTCCGATAAGTTACAATGCGTATGACCAATGGGGCGGTAGAGCCACTTATGATGCAGGTTACGACATTGGCGGAACCAATTCCAGCTATCAACAAGGCTTTACCATGATCAGGTTTGGTAACCCTTTGACCCGATGGGAGGAAAACAAGTCGGTGAATGCGGGATTTGATGCTTCATTGGTAAATGGAAAATTCAACCTGGTGTTCGACTGGTATCAAAGGGAAATAGATGGTCTGTTGTACGACCCTGTTAATCCTGGGCAGGCCGGAAATGCAGCTGCACCTTACCAGAATGTAGCTGCTATGACGAACACAGGAATTGACTTAGGTATAGGATACCGGGGTAGAGTAGGCGAACTTGGTCTCAATACCTTCTTGAATTTCACACACTATAAAAATGAAATAACAAGACTTGATGGAAATCAGGATCAGATATTCCCTGCTGGTATTGACAAGCGATTTGGTGAAGTAAACGTGTGGCAGGTGGGATCGCCGATTTCAAGCTTCTATGGTTTCCAAAACGACGGATTCTTCCAGTCGCAGGCAGAAATTGATGCCCTTGACGCGGCTGCTCCTGGTGGTGAATACCAGGCAGGTGCGGCTCCGGGTCGATTCAAGCGAAAGGACATTAATGGCGATGGCCGGGTTAATGATGATGATTTGGGGGTAATAGGTAACCCTCACCCCGATTTCACTTTGGGTTTGAACATTGGACTTGACTACAAGAACTTTGATCTTTCTATGTTCTTCTTTGCTTCTGTGGGCAATGACATCTACAACTACAACAAGGTGTTCACTCACCTGGGTCAGTTTAATGCAAATGCCCATAAGGATGTCTTGACCAAGGCCTGGACCGA
>CAYUJK010000619.1:0-2142 GCA_964444895.1 uncultured Roseivirgaceae bacterium | reverse complement strand
AGAAAATCAGCCCATACCCCGGGTAAAAACAAGCTACCAGACCTATGGCTACCTCACTAAGCCCCAGGTAGCGCACGTCCGTGAGTGTGTATTTCGATGCATTGATGAGTGCAAGGCCGTAGAAAAGCAAACTTGCCGAAGCTACAAGGTCGAAATTACCCCGGAGCAGGAGTGCCAAAATAAATATTCCTCCGGCGGAGAGCGGTATAAAAAGATTGATCAGCAGTTTTTGCGATCCCCTCTCCCATATTCGCAAGCCATCTTTTTTGGCCTTTCGGGTGGTGAGCAGAATACCAGTAGCAATAGACAATGTGAGGGTGACCCCGGCGATAAGTCCGAGCTGCATCAGCGTTTCGCGCTCAAGAATATACGTTTTCCGGTAAGAGAATAAGGAAGCATTGATATAGACGATTCGATAAGCCAGAAAAGAGGCGATGAGTGCGTACACACCCGCCAAAACCCCTGATAACCCACTGAGCGAAATGAACCGCGACGACCTTTCCATAATAGTCCTGATCTCGCTGAGGTCTTTGATGTAATCTTCTTTTTCCTTCATTTAAAAAGTACTTTGAGATACAAAGTTAATAAAATCTCCTCTTTAACAAAAAACCTGACCCAAAATATTTATCCCCTCACCGTGCGCACACTTTCTATCACTACTGTCACGAGGATGAGGCCGCCACCAATCATGGTTTTGAAGGCTGGCGTTTCGCCAAGAAAAAGGTAGGCAATACCAATGCCCATCAAGGGTTGCAAACTGCTCATGATGCTCACCGCGGTAATAGAGAATTTTTTGAAACTCATCACAAAAAGGGTATGGCCGATAGCCGTTGTCAGCAGGGCCAATGTGGCCAATGCCGGCAGTTGGGGCAACACCTTTTCTACATCGAAAATAAAGATAACGGGCACCAACAAAACAGCATTGATAGCAAGCTGGTAAAACATGAGCGTAACACCCGAATACTGAACGATATTCTTTTTCAACAGGAGGTTGCGAATGGAGTAGAGAAATGCCGAAAAAAGCCCGATGACCAATCCCAGGGTAATGTCATTTTCCAGTGTGAATGCAGGCGCCATGAAGAAAATGCCAACCAATACGATAATGGCCAGCAGCAAATTGGACCACAGGAACCGCGTTTTTAACATCAGCGGTTCCAGCAAGGTGGTCATCACCGGATAGGTAAACAGCGACAACATTGCAATGGCCACGTTCGACTTATGCAATGCATAAAAATACGTAATCCAATGAACGCCAAGAAACACCGAGCTAACCAGAATAACACGAAAATGTCTCCTGTTGAGTATCCGGTAAGGAATACCTCGCCAACGAATAAACAAGAACAAAAAAACACCCGCCAACAAGCACCTGATAAAGATAATGACAGGCGGGGCCAAATCGATGCTCCGGCCCAGTGCACCCGAGGTACTCATAAAGAGCATGGCAAGATTGAACTCAAGGATGTAACGGAAGTTTCTGTTCATATCTACAAAAGGCATTTACGGTACTGCAAAGAAAACAAAGATCACGGAAATGCCTCTCCTTTGGTTTGCCATCCCGGCATTATTTTCTTTCCTTTATACCTTTATTCAAAAGAACATTTATGAAAATAGCAAAGCACACAGTAGCATCATTGACCTACTCCCTGCGGGTAGACGGAGAGTTTGTAGAGGAAACAACAAAAGAAAATCCCCTGGTATTCTTAGCCGGGGTAGGCGCCATGATTCCTGGTTTTGAAAAACAACTTATGGGGAAACAAAAAGGTGACAACTATAATTTTGAGGTATCACCCGAAGAAGGATATGGAGAGATTGACAAAGAGGCCATCATAGACGTTTCGAAAGAGATATTTAAGGTAGACGGTGTGCTGCAGGAAGAGCTGTTGCAAGTGGGCCGGGAAATCCCCCTGCAAGACCAAAATGGACGTCCGCTACGAGGCATCGTACTGGATGTGGCCCAAAACACCGTGAAGCTCGACTTCAACCACAGGCTTGCCGGCAAAACGTTGAATTTTTCCGGGGAAATAGTAGACGTTAGAGAAGCCTCTGAAGATGAGATCAGCCACGGGCATGTACACGGACCGGGTGGTCACCACCACTAAGCTACACCCTCAGGCCAATGACCAGGATATCATCAAGCTGAGG
>CAYUJK010000618.1:0-2143 GCA_964444895.1 uncultured Roseivirgaceae bacterium | reverse complement strand
AAGACGACTGTGACCTGAAACTGTCCGACCCGGAAAACCCGTTGGAGTCATCCATTGATATTATCGCCAAACCCAAGGGCAAACGGCCGCTCACCATCAACCAGCTTTCGGGAGGAGAAAAAACCTTAACGGCAACCTCGCTCCTGTTCTCCATTTACCTGCTCAAGCCGGCGCCTTTTTGTATTTTTGACGAGGTAGACGCCCCGCTTGACGATGCCAATATTGATAAGTTCAACACCATCATCAAAAAGTTTTCTGCCGAATCACAGTTCATCATCGTTACCCACAACAAGCGCACCATGGCCAGCACCGACGTCGTTTATGGAATAACGATGATTGAGCAGGGAGTTTCGCGGGTAGTGCCAGTGGATTTAAGGGAGTTGGCATAGAGGTTTATTCGTCGAATCGGAAGAGCGCGGTATTTAAGTAAAGTGATAAAATATTGACGAGAATACCTTAAAATAATGGGTTTGTTTTTTTATTTAGATCAAGGAATAAGTTATTTTTGACCTGTTTTAGATAGTTTTCTTGTATTTTTTATTTTAGACTGATTTTTTATGATTAATGTCCGAAATACTAAGGTAGTCGTAGCCTTTTCTCTTTTGTTCCTCCTTTTCTTTCAAATTTTGTCTTACGCCCAGGAAAAGTACATGCCGGGTTACGTTGTCACGCAAGGCGGCGATACCATTCATGGTTTTATTGATTATAGAAACTGGGACAGGAATCCTGTGAAAATATCGTTTAAAAGCGATTTGAATCGACAAGCCGTTCAGTATACGCCCATTGATATCATCGGGTTTTCTGTTGCAAATGAGCTGTATGCCGGCGGTATAGTTGAAGTGGAAGATAGCCCGTTCAAACCGAGCAAGTTGATGACGGTGAGCGAATTGAAAATTAGAATTGACACTGTTTTTCTTCAGGCCGTCGTTTTGGGAAGCAAAGGCCTGTACTACTACAAGACAAGTAAAGACAAAGACCAATTTTATATCGTTGAAAATGCCTCGTTCCAGTTGCTGTATTATAAAACCTACTTGAAGGAAGTAGATGGAAAAAGTTTTGCCACTGATAACCAGCAATATTTGGGACAGTTGGGAACCTACCTGCAAGATTGCCCCAGGTTATATTCAAAAATGAGTGCAACCAAATACAGCCGGAAAAGTCTCGTCGACTTGTTTGAATTTTACTATGAATGTACTTCTTCCGAAATGGACTTCCAATGGCAACGGGAAGGCGTAATTTTTGAACCTGGAGTAATGGCAGGAATATCAAGGACAGCGGTTTCATTTAGTGGTGGTGCGCCAGACTATCTGGTTAACGGTAACTTTTCTTCGTCCAATAACTTTATAGCTGGCGTATATTTGGATATCGTTCTGCCGAAACGCCGTAGAAAACTAATTATTCGAAACGAGATGTTATATTCTTCTTACCAGACAGAGGGATTTTATAACCACTTCAATAACGAAACCTTCTACACCCTTCACTACAGTCGTTTGGGGTATTCACAGCTGAAATTTAGCCACATGCTTCGAATAAAACATTCCATGGGAAAGGCCAGTATCTTTGTGAACGGTGGAATTACGCAAGGGATTGCAGTGAAGGAAACCAATGAGAGGACCATTGACGCCACCTTATCGGATTCGAGACGTGTGGAACAGGATGTAGCTGTCTACCCTTCCTCCAAATATGAATTGGGTTGGAACAGCGGAGTAGGAGTTGGCTTCAAGAGCATCTCGTTAGAGGCGCGTTACGAACAAGGCAACGGCATGAGTAAAGATGCAGCCACACAGCGGTTTTACGTCTTGTTGCAGTACGGATTTTGATTGGGGCAATTTTTTGAGGAACCAATGGCTATTCATCCGGCAGATAACAAAATTTATGCTTCGTTATTAAGTTTCTTTTTAGTGCACTCTCGTTTTTTTTCTGCTAAATTGAGTGCTTTACAACCCTAAATCAGAACCCATGAAACCGACCATCGCTTTTCTGATCATACTGCTTTTCTTTTCTTCCTGCCAGTCGGGTCAACAGGAAAGGGCGCTGCTGGAAGTGGCGGATGGCGTTGACTATGAAACAGCTGTGGCGCCAATGCAATCGCCGGAGGCTTCCGATGAATTGCCCGATCCCGATATTCAACAGCCTACCCAAA
>CAYUJK010000617.1:0-2145 GCA_964444895.1 uncultured Roseivirgaceae bacterium | reverse complement strand
CATTTTAAGGCATTGGCGGAAAAACTGAATACCATTGGTGAAAGGGTGACGCAGGCAGGGATTGGACTTGCCTATCACAACCACGATTTCGAATTCAAGGACTACCAGGGCAAAAATGGCTTTGATATTATCCTAAACGAAACGGACCCCGCGCTGGTGAAGCTGGAAATGGATATGTACTGGGTAGTACATTCCTGTCCATATACGCCAAAAGAGCTGGTAAACCGCCAGCCGGGAAGGTACGTGATGTGGCACATCAAGGACATGGACAAGGTAACACGCGACTACACTGAGCTCGGCAACGGATCGATCGACTACGCGGCGATACTCCCTGATCCCGACGAGTCAGGCCTGGAATTCTATTACCTTGAGCAGGGTGGAAACTATGCTCATAGTCCCTTGAAGAGTGTAGCCGACAGCGCACACTTTTTCAAAAAACACTTGCAGCAATATTTGTAAGTGCGGCCTTGATTTGTCTGCCAATGAAGTTAGGTCAGCCTGATCAATAACAAATAAAGCGGCATACCAATGGTAATATTCATTGGAAACGTGATAGCCAGGGCCATGGGCAGATACAGACCCGAATTTGCCTGGGGCAGAGCCAGCTTCATGGCGGCGGGCACCGCGATATAGGACGCGCTTGCGGCTAACACGGCAAATAAAAAACGGTTGCCTTCCGAATCGGTGATCGCCCAGCTAGTCATAGCCACCAGGCTGCCATTCACCAGCGGAATGACGACGGCAAACATCAATGAAAACCATCCGTTTTCGAGAAAAGAGTTTAACTTCTTTCCACTCGTGAGCCCCATATCCAGCAAAAAGATGGCCAGAAAACCCTTAAAGATATCGGTAGTAAAAGGCTTGATGCCCTCTGCCTGTGCGTCACTGGCCAGGAACCCTATCACCAGGCTCCCCATGATCAGGAGCACGCTTCCGTTAGTTACCGCATGCATCACTATTTTGCCACACGACAGCCCCACAGAGTCTTCACTAGCATAAAATGAAACCAACAAAACGCCCACGATAATTGACGGGGCTTCCATAAGCGCCATCACCGCCACCATGTGCCCCCCAAAATCAATGTCCTGTATCTCGAGAAAAGACACGGCGGTAACGAAGGTAACTGCGCTCACAGAGCCATAAGCAGCGGCAATTGCCCCGGCATTGTGTATACCAAACCTCTTTTTGAGGATAAAAAAAGAGTAAAAAGGCACAACCACCGCCAGGAAAATACCGCTGAGCAAGGCCCAGAATATCTCCATGTCCAGGTGGCTGTGAGCCAACTCCTGCCCTCCCTTAAACCCGATGGAAAACAACAAGTAGAGGGAAATAAACTTTGAGGAACCCGTAGGGATCTCCAGGTCACTTTTTGCCCTCACTGCCAGCAAGCCCAGAAAGAAGAATAACAGGGCAGGATTTGTCAAATTGTCAACAAGAAGTTGCCACTCCATCAAGTACTATTTTTGTATTTCGATCCCTTTATTTAGTCAGATGGATTTCGAGCGTTCCTTCAATATTCAGCCTGAATCCCTCTGCCCTTGCCAGCGCTATCACTTGCTCGGCTTCTTTTTTCATTTCGTTCAATTCCAGAAGCTTGGATTTTAGTTCACCATCGTCCACGAAATGGTTCCGCTCCCACTGCGACAGGTGCTTTATCTTTTGAAAATTGATGTAGTTGTCAAAGAGCGAAGACACCACATCCCGTGCATCCAGGGGTGAAAAATTGCCCCCGATAAACTGAAGTTTCTGAAGCTGTTCTTGTGTAGTCATTGTTTTTCTTTTTTTTTGTCCATTAATCGTTTTTTACATGGCGGCTTTTCTCACTGCCGCAGGTAGTATAGTTCTTTCAGAAAGTACAGTGCTGCGATAATAATGCCCGCTGCCAGCACTTCCGTCAAAACCACCCTGGTGAAAAAAAAGGTAGCCGCCGCCCACGCGAGTAGGAAAGAAAAGACCGCCAGGTGCTTCACCCACCTGTAGCTTCTACTACCGTTTTCACTTTTCGTCACCGGACCGCTGTGCCTTGCAGAGCGATAGGCCGACGAAGCGTCTCTTTCAATAATGTTCTCCATAGTCCTCTTTTTTTTTTGATTCGCTCGCAAATATGAAAAAGCGAAATCATATATTTATATTTATATTTTTAAT
>CAYUJK010000616.1:0-2145 GCA_964444895.1 uncultured Roseivirgaceae bacterium | reverse complement strand
TCACGCCTTCTATCAGCAGCTTGTAGTCGTCATAGTCGGCTTTGAAGTCCTTGTCTTCCAACTGCTTCTCCATCTCGTCGTTTTCCACTTCAGAAATCTCGCCAAGTAGATACCGATCTATTTTATCTAATTTTTCTTTATCATTCATAACTCATTTCCCCCGTTTAGTTGATCATTGAGTATGCTTTTCAGTCTTTGCAGGCATTTGTATTTCAGGTTTTTTACTGTGGCAGCATTTTTATATTCCATCGCCAGGGCAATGTCTTCCATAGAAGCCCGGTGGTAGTAAAACTGCTGCAAAATATGCCGGCACGGATCTCCGAGCTTTTCCAGTGCTTTTTCAACGGCCTGGAGCTTGTGCTCCTGGTTTTCATAGTGCTCTTCTTCGTACTCAGGTTCGTAGCTCGCCCCATCTTCCTGTAGTGAATTATGGCGGACATTGGCCCGCATTTTCTCGTAAAGCTTGTTTTTGCCGATGGCAAACAAGTACGTCTTCGGGTTGCTGGCAATATTTTCAACTTTACCGCTTTTCACATTTTCATAAAATATGATCATAGCCTGCTGATATACCTCAATAGCCTCATCATGTGTACACTTAAAAGACTTAAGAGCCCAGGTAGTAAACTCCTTCCTATACTGGTTGTACAATCGCTCTATTTCCCTTTCATCATTCTTTCGGAATGATACAATAAGCGAACCTTTCGTCATCTTTGACTTAGTGATTTGATAGTTAAAATGTAACCTCTGATTTGTAAAAACTTGCTCTCCAGGATGTGGTAACACCAAATTTAAGGTTTTTGAGGAGAAACCGGCAACTCATTTTATTAAACCTAACATATTCCCGCATCGCCATCAGGTTTTTCTTTCCTGCTCTCCCACGTTGGTTTCTCACCAATATTACACCGTTTCGGCATGGAATCTTTTGGTATTTTTAAGGCCGGATTCTTTTTTGCCAAAGTTTTCGGTCAACACAGCTACCATGAACCCTATCCAAAAAAACGTACTTTTAGTTTTGTTTGCTTTGATGCCCTGCCTGGCAATGGCCGATGGCAAAAAAGCCCTGAACCTCCTGGAAAAGCAGGAGTATGATAAGCTGACAAGCCACCTGGACAAATCCATCCAAAAGGACAGCCTGAACCCCGGCGCCTACTACGTGTATTCGCTGCTTTTCCTGGACTCCGCCTTTTCAAGATTCGATATCGATACTTCTTACCAATACATCAACCTGGCCATTGTGCAGGTAGATACGCTGGACGAAAAGTCATTGAAAAAGCTGTGGAAAGCAGGAATTACCGATTCTGTGATGTGGGTGCAAAAGTCGCTTGTAGAAGCCACCGCCTACCAAAGAGCCCGGCGGCAGCATTCACTGGAATCGTACAATTATTTTCTGCGAAATTTTCTCCAGGCAGCCGAAACGGACAGCGCCATCTACCACCGGAATGCGATAGCCTACCAAAAAGCAGTGGATGAAAATACGTACCAGGCTTTTCAGGCCTTTATGGATACGTATCCCGATGCCATTCAATACCCTGACGCCAAGGCCAACTACGAGCGCTTGCTTTTTCGATCGAAAACGGAAGATGGCAGCCTGAAAACATACATCGAATTTTTGAAAATTAATCCCGAAACACCGCATCGCGCGGAAGTAGAAAAAAACATCCTGGAAATTGCCACGGCTTCCAACAGCCTCAACAGCTACCAGTGGTTCATAGAGAGCTACCCCAACAGTGCCTGGCGAAAAAGGGCCTTTGATTTTCTCTACCACAGCTACAAGTTCCGGACCGGCTCAACAGATTTTCTACAGGCATTTTCCAATTATTTTATCAGCGACTCTTTGAGGAGCATCGTCCGGGCAGACCGTCAAACTCTTTTCCCGGTGTATGAAGAGGGCAGGTATGGGTTCGTGGATGGGAACGGAAAATTTCTGATACCATTTCAATATGACTCTTTAAATGCCGAGTTGCTTTGCGGAAATATTGAAAAGGACTACCTGGAGGTGATACTTTCTGGTAAAAAGCAAATTGTATCGCGTCTGGGAAATGTACTGTATCAAGGCAACTACGAAGAGCTGAATGATATAGGGAGCGGCTTATTGAAAATCAAAAGAAGAGGAAAATATGGCCTCATTCACAAATCGGGCGAACC
>CAYUJK010000615.1:0-2151 GCA_964444895.1 uncultured Roseivirgaceae bacterium | reverse complement strand
GCTTTTCTTTTCTTAAACTGAGTGCTAATAATTCATTTTTCGCTTCGCGCAATGTGCCCAACCCAATATCCGCCTCTCTGATGTCTCTGGCCAGTTCGACAACTTTCTGAAGCGTCTTTTTATCGGGTTCGGGTTTTTTTGAAGATTTATATACGATCCTGATCTCAGGATAATCTATACTTGCTGCTATTTCCGGTGTCGCCTCCGGCTCTTCCCTAATCACCAGCAAGGGCTCTTCCTCCAGTATCTCCGGCTCCGTTGGTGCTATTCTTTCAATTTCTACTTCCGCTAACGCCTCCGGTTGCGTGGTTTCATCAATCACTACGACCGATACGGCTACAACATCTTTATTCGATTTCACCACAGGGGTGTTCATCTCGCGTTTTCCCTGGTCGCTCTCCTTTTCTTCATTCGTCTCCGGCTCAGCCGGTGAGGTAGGCATCACCTGTGCGGCCACCTGTTCCTGAGCGGCTTTTTCAGCTGGCATTTGCCTATCGGCATTTTGTGTCACCTGCGTGTCGTGGAGTTGCACATCCATCATAATGACGCCCACGCCCACCAGCACTGTCACAGAGGCTGCTGCATACCAATACCACAGGCCTTTTCCCCGCTCGTTTTTCTTCAGCTCTGCAGAAAGCTTGTTCCAGGCTTCATTTGAGGGTGTTACCCGGTTGTAAGCTACCTTTTCGCGGAACAATTTATCGATCTTCAACTCGCTCATGAATTTCCCTTTTTTTTATCTCTTCCAATTTTACTAACTGCTTCTGCAGGAGAACCCTTGCACGGCTCAACTGCGACTTAGATGTGTTTTCATTGATGCCAAGCATCTCTGAAATCTCCCGATGACTATAACCCTCGATGGCATACAGGTTAAAGATGGTCTTGTATCCCGTGGGCAACTCCTCTATTAATTTCAGAAGTTCCTCAGAGTCCAGGCGCTCATTTGCCCAGTTGTAGTCCGGCTGCTTTACCGCATAGTCGATATCCACTTCCAGGTACATGGCTTTATTCTGGCGGATAAACATCAAGGCTTCATTTACCATGATCCTCTTCATCCACCCTTCAAAGCTGCCCGCTCCTTCATACTGGTCTATCTTGTCAAATATTTTCAAAAAACCCTTGATCATGACATCCTCAGCGTCAGCAACGGATTTCACATACCGGGTACATATTCCGAGCATCAAAGACGAAAACTTATCGTAAAGCGCCTTTTGCGCAGATGCATTTTTTCTCTTACATCCCTCGATGAGTTCTTCTTCCGAATAGGTCTTGGTTGCGCGAAGCTTCATTTTTATTAGCGTTCAGTAGGAAGATGCAGATGTGTGTGCGCAGGTTGCATGGTGTTGGAAATTTTGTGATTGGGTGATTGGGTAGGGTGTTAGGGCCAACAACTTAATAAACCCAATGACTGAATCTACTCAGTTACTTTCAATAAAACGCCTCATAGTCTATCCTGATTTCTATTTCTGCTACCCGGCCACTTGTGATCAATACAGGACAATAGTGAAGGTCATCCATGGTAGCGGCGAAGTATTCCCCGTTTGGCTCTTTCACGAAGAGCGAATATTTCCCGGGCTCAAGTGAAGCTTCGAAATACCCTTGCTCATCGCTGTAAATAGTCGTTACCCGTTTGCTCATCACGTCGCTAAAAAGACTGCCTTCGCCCGACACCTGGCTTATTTCCGTAGCCTCAAAGACGTGAACTTCTCTCTGAACTCCTTTTCCTTCAGGCAGCGACACTCCCGGGCCGGGCATCTGGTTCCCTTCTATCCACAGCAACCGCCCCTTCAGATTGGCGGCAGAGCCGCTTTGGCGATCACAGGCTTCAGGTTTCATCGCTATTATTATAAAGAGTAGTGCTACTCCCGTACTCATTCTATTGAACGTTATCATCTTTTCTTTCCCTTACTCGTTTTTTTACCAGGTTTGCTGCCTGGACGCTGAAAGTTTTTTTTCTTCTCGTGAAAAGCTCCTTTGTATTCAGGATTTTCCTTTTTCTTTATTTTGTCGATCTCCCGCTCTATCTGAAGCTGTTCCTCCCTGGGGGTGTCAAATATCGGAAGACCTTCAGGCAATGGCTTTTCGGGAATACGCTCCCTGATCAGCTTCTCTATTTTCGCCAAATGCAGCACTTCCACTTTATTGGCGAAA
>CAYUJK010000614.1:0-2162 GCA_964444895.1 uncultured Roseivirgaceae bacterium | reverse complement strand
TTGGAATCCTTCGGATTCGAAAAGTACGATATTCGTCATCGGTAGATATAGATTATACAAGACAAATCAACAATGGCAAAAAAAATACTATTCATCGACCGCGACGGTACCATCATCGTGGAGCCACCGGAAGATTTCCAGATCGACTCGCTGGAAAAGCTGGAATTTATTCCCAGGACCATTTCCTGCCTGCGGAAGATCGCCGAAGAGCTTGACTACGAGCTGGTGATGGTCACCAACCAGGACGGCCTGGGCACCGATTCTTTCCCCGAAGATACCTTCTGGCCCGCCCACAACAAGATGATGAAAACCCTGGAAGGGGAGGGGATAGTGTTCACAGAAGTCCTTATCGATCGCTCTTTTGACCATGAAAACAAACCCACGCGCAAGCCGCGTACGGGCATGTTGACGCACTATTTGGAAGGCGACTACGACCTGACCAATTCTTTCGTGATCGGCGACCGCCTTACAGACGTGGAGCTGGCCAAGAACCTGGGTTCTAAAGCGATATTCTTTTCGGACAAACCCAATGCCGAAGCAGCGTTGGTCAGTAGCGATTGGGACGAAATATACAGGTTTCTCAAGCTTCCGGCGAGGATAGGGAGGGTGGAGCGCAATACCAAAGAAACGCAGATCGCCGTGGAAGTGAACCTCGATGGAACGGGAACTACCGATATTTCTACCGGCCTCGGCTTTTTCGACCACATGCTGGACCAGCTTGGCAAGCACGGAAAAATTGACCTTTCGGTGAAGGTAAGCGGCGACCTCCACATCGATGAGCACCACACCATAGAAGATACGGCCCTGGCGCTGGGTGAAGCCTTTCTGAAAGCCTTGGGTGATAAAAAAGGCATTTCGCGCTACGGCTTTCTACTACCCATGGACGACTGCCTGGCACAGGTAGCCATCGACTTTGGCGGACGGCCCTGGCTGGTGTGGGAGGCGGAGTTTAAGCGAGAGAAAATTGGCGAAATGCCCACGGAAATGTTCATGCACTTTTTCAAGTCTTTTTCCGATACTTCTAAGAGCAACCTGAATATCAAGGCTGAGGGCGACAACGAGCACCACAAGATTGAGGCGATCTTCAAGGCATGGGCCCGCGCCATCAAAATGGCTGTAAAGCGCGACCTGAAAGAGATCAATGACTTGCCGAGCACGAAGGGGGTGCTTTAGAGTAGGCAGCGGCAGTTGGCAGGAGGTAGTATCCCTCCGTTGTCAACGAGGTGCGACGATTGAGCGATAGTAGGCATAGCAGCAGCAGTGATAAGAGGGTAATCAGTAATCGGTGTTCAGTGATCGGTAACCGAATACAGAATACCGAACACTGAATACGACTTTCAAATCAGCAAACAACCAACATGGAACAATTCTTCGACCTTTCAATTACCAACTGGATATGGGTGCTGCTTTGTGCCTTGTGCATCGGCATGGGCAAGGCGGGGATATCCGGGCTGGGCATGCTCATTGTGCCCATCCTGGCAGGGGTATTTGGCGCCAAACCCTCCACGGGTATTTTGCTCCCCATGCTCATCATGGGGGATATTTTTGGAGTGATCTATTATCACCAGCATGCTGATTTGAAGCTGTTACTGAAACTTGCTCCTGCCACGGTGCTGGGAATCCTGGTGGCGGTGTACGTGGGTGACCTTGTTAACGATGCGCAGTTCCGCATCATACTCGCCGTCATCATCATTGCCGGGCTGGCCATCATGATCCTGAACGAACGAAAAAAAGCGAAAGAAGTAGTTCCCCAAAATTGGTATTTTGCGTCTTTCGCAGGTTTGCTGGGGGGATTCACCACCATGATCGGCAATGCCGCCGGACCGGTGATGTCGATTTACTTTTTGTCCTTAAACCTTAAGAAAAACAATTTCATCGGCACATTTGCCTGGTTTTTTCTTTTGGTCAATGTATTCAAAGTGCCTTTTCACGTTTGGCAGTGGGAAACCATCACCGGGCAAACTTTCGTGTTTAACCTCATGATGCTGCCGCTTATCGTGGTAGGATTTTTTATTGGTGTAAGGTTGGTAAAGCTCATTCCGGAGAGGCCTTACCGGATATTCATTATTGGTACTACCGCATTGGCGGCGTTAAAGTTGTTTTTCTGAAAAAAGAAAAGGCGGTCTTACACCGCCTAATCCTTTAACTACCAACCGTACTAT
>CAYUJK010000613.1:0-2162 GCA_964444895.1 uncultured Roseivirgaceae bacterium | reverse complement strand
AAAATGACCAGGTGATCGTGATGGATAGCCCTTCTGCGGGGGCTGATCTCGTGGAAAAGGTGAAGAAAGGTAACAAGCTGAAGGTGATAGGAACAGGGGAAGCCTGGGTGAAAGTTGAAATCGACGACAGGCAGGGATACGTTCGGGATCATAACCTATTGATGCTGCCCGGGGGTAAATACTTTTGAGAAAAGGGTAGCTTTTGTCTTTTGTCGAAATTGTAGAGAATCTTACCGATGCTTTATGGTCGTTGGTTTGAAAATGGTTAACTAATTGATTAGAATTAGGTATTTTTGTTTAGAAATACTAACAGAAAACTACAATGGGAAGAAGATATTTAATTGGAGCATTTTTGATCTTGATGTTTGCTCCAGGTTTTTCTTTTGCGCAGAAAGAAAAATTCCAAAGCTTGTTTATCTACAACTTTAGCCGGTACATAAAATGGCCCGACGACATGATGTCGGGCGACTTTGTTATCGGGGTAATGGGGCAGTCGGGCATTTACAAGGAGCTTCAAACCATGGCCGAGGCGAAAAAGCAAACCCAGGGCATGAACATCATAGTGAAGCAGTTCAACTCCGTAAGTGAAATCCAAAAGTGCCATATTTTGTTTGTAAGCGATAATCTTGCCTCCCAGCTCGGGGCCATCTCCGGTGCTGCGCAGGTGCAGTCTACGCTCATCGTAACCGACTCGCCGGGGTCTGCCAAGAAAGGCGCCGCCATCAATTTCGTGGAGGAGAGTTCGCGGATAAAATTCGAGCTGAACCAGTCAGAAGCCGACAAGCGCAATCTCAAAATAAGCGGATCGCTGATCAGCCTCGCCATTCTGGTATAGAAAGACATCGCACACAGGATATTAAGATTTTTTGAAACACAGGGGCTTTAAGAGCCCCTTTTTTTGTTTTGCCAGACGGAACAACACCGGCAAGCGCAGGGAAGTAAACTGCGCTGTATATGTTAATTTGCGAATAATCTGGCGTCCCTACAATTCCTACTTTTGTTTAATTCTTAGCGAAACAGTACAAAAGAGATGGCGGAGCTAAGGTATGTTATACACGAAAGCCTTATTTTGGCTGCCTTGAAAAAACAATAAAACTATGGAAATAAAATATGCAGTTCACCCGGCAGATGTAAAAGCTTATGACACCGCCAGGTTGAGGAAAGATTTTCACAGCGATGGCCTCATGGTGGAAGGTGAGATACAACTGGTGTACACCCACTACGATCGTTTTGTATACGGCGGCGCTATGCCCGGCAGTAAGAAGATCGAATTGCCCGTATATGACGAACTCAAGTCGGAGTTCTTTCTGCAAAGGCGCGAGATGGGTGTGATCAACACCGGTGGTAGCGGAAAGGTTACGACAGATGGCAAAGAATTTAACGTAAACACCCTGGATGTTCTTTATATCGGCATGGGCGTAAAACAGGTGGTGTTCGAAAGCCTTGATGCTAAAACGCCTGCCAAATTCTACATCAACTCTTGCCCGGCTCACAAGGCCTACCCCACCACCCTGGCTACCCGGCAAGAGGCCAACAAAGTAAGTCTCGGAGCCAAAGAGACCTGCAACGAGCGCACCATTTACCAGTTCATTCATGAAAACGGCATTCAAAGCTGCCAGTTGGTAATGGGCTTTACCGAGTTTGAAGTAGGGAGTATCTGGAATACGTTCCCGCCACATACGCACGAACGACGCATGGAGGTATATTTCTACTTCGATCTGCCCGACGACCAGGTGGTGGTGCATTTCATGGGGCAACCACAGGAAACCCGCCATATCGTGGTGAAAAATGAAGAAGCAGTGGTGTCGCCGCCCTGGTCCATTCACTCTGGCGCAGGCACGGCCAGCTATCGATTTGTATGGGGTATGGCCGGTGAAAACAAAGCATTTACCGATATGGACGGCGTTCCCCTTAAAGAACTTCTGTAATGGTATTTGAGCATTTTGCCGTTAATGTGGAAGACCCACGGGCAGTGAGGGACTGGTACTGCGAAAACCTGGGGCTGCGCGTAGTGTGGGAGATGGACAAGGCGCCCTATATGATGTTTCTGGCAGATTCTACCGGGAGGGTGGTGTGCGAATTCTACCACAGACCCGAATTTCAGATCACGGACTTTAGCGCCTCGCATCAGCTTACCTTTCACGTTGCTTTTGAGTCGGCAG
>CAYUJK010000612.1:0-2169 GCA_964444895.1 uncultured Roseivirgaceae bacterium | reverse complement strand
GATTGAAGAAAATGAGGTGAAGCTATGTAAAAGCCTTGCCGTTAAACTCAATTTGATTCCCAACATTGTCGATGATTTGATCGAACTTCACGTGGGCGGAGTAAAGCCAAAATAAATATTTGGTCAGGTTTTGCCATGCGGCGTATGAATAAACCGCCTGTTTGCTCCCTTCAGCTTAAATAGCAACAAAAACATATTGAAAAAAGTGAGGGGCAACTCCAACGCGGCTTTGACAAGCTTTAGTGAGTAGTAGTTCCTTGGAATTGACAGGAGCAGCGATCCGAAAAAAAGGATAAACAATGCCAGGTAAAGTTCATACGGAAAGGTGAGCCATTCACGGAAAAAAAATGCCCCTACCAAAATCAAAGATAGAAATCCCAAATTCAGGAATCGCGGGAGCTGGGCGTAGCGGAGAAATGCGCTGTTAAAAAGGGAAAATCTCCCTTTGTAGAGGGCTTGAAAGCTTTCTTTTGAGTACTTTCTGAGATAAAAAAACTGGCTGGCTATCCAGCGCGTTCTCTGCTTCTTAAACACTTCCTGGCTGGCTACTTTCTCATCATAGACTACCGCATCTTCAGCATATATTGTTTTTATTCCGCGCTGCAAAAGCTTTATTTCCAATTCTTTATCGAAGCCCCCTACGGCATCCATACCTGACAGCACCTCTTTCATAAGAGCAAATTCCACCGCAAATCCAGAACCTACTATGGCTGAAGATCCGCCGAGGTTACAGGTGCCCTTTCTCACAAGGTGATTATTAATGGCTTCGCTCAGACCGTCTAAGAAAGCCATCTTAGTGTCCATATTTTTTGGTTGGCGCTGCCCCTGGATGGCAGGATAACCAGAACTAAAATATTGGCTAATGGTAGAAAGAAAATGCGGCGCCATAGTATTGTCGGCGTCAAGCACTACTGCTAAATCGTAGTCATCACCGAGGTGCTGAAATGCCGCATTGAGTGCCTTCACTTTCGTCGACTCCGCAAATTGCACCTTCACAACAATAGCTGGCGTAGCGGCGAGCTTGGCTAATGTTTGTTCCTGCAAAGAATCAGCTATCACTACCAAGGTAAACTTGTCGGGTGGGTAGTCCTGTTTAAGGTTTTCAACCAGTGAATCTATGATCACGGCATCCTCCTTGTAGGCGGGAATCAAAACAGCTATTCTTCGGTCGACGGGCTTTTCGGTCAGCCTGTGCCGACATTTAAAAAGTCCCGCAAAGGCGAGCGCCGCCATATACAGTGAAACGAACGAAAAGTAGACGATTAAGAATAGTTCGATTAAAAGCGCAAATAAAAACACGGAAATAGGATTACACAGCCCGCCTCTGAAACAAGGCCGGGAAGGTTCTCAGGATAATAACCAGGTCAAACCAGAGAGACGCCCTATCGGCATACGCGATATCGAGTTCCATCCGTTCATCGTCAGAAAGCTCGCCTCCGCGTCCTCTTTTAGTTACCTGCCATAGTCCGGTAATGCCTGCAGGCGCGAGGAATCTTTTGGCCCACTGGTCTTTGGTGAGCAGCTCAGCTTCGTAAAGCGGTAGAGGCCGGTTGCCCACCAGCGACATATCGCCCATGAGTACATTGATCAACTGCGGCAACTCATCCAAACTGGTATTTCGCAGGAATCGACCTATTTTAGTGATACGGGGGTCATTTTCAATCTTTACGAACGCCGACTTACTCCCATCTTTGTGGCTGTACTGGTTCAGGTGCATCAAGTGTTTCACCTGCTGGTCGGCATCGGTGCGCATGGTTCGGAATTTGTAAAAATCAAATATTCTGTAGCCGGTTCCTGCACGCTTTGATATATAAAATACAGGACCTCGAGACTCCAGCTTGATCAGCAGCGCAATTACCAAAAACAGCGGACTTAAAAAAACCATTGCCAATGACGCAATCACAAGATCAATAACACGCTTGGCTACAGGCAACTTTATAATAGGAATAAAATAGTTAAGATTGATTTCCCTTTGGTAGTCCTTGCGGATGATCTGCGTCTTGAATTTGCTGATGAAGTCTATTCGTTCACAAATAGCCGTACCGCTGAAAGTGTTGACGTAGAAGTCGTCTATCCCCAGCTTCAGGGCCTTCATCTTCTCGTGTGCGGATACATCTCTGGCCAGCACAATGAATGCTATGTGGCTCAGGTATTTGTTGGCCTTCAATC
>CAYUJK010000611.1:0-2169 GCA_964444895.1 uncultured Roseivirgaceae bacterium | reverse complement strand
GGTTCTTTCGTGCCTACACCTTCCAGGTATACTTTCACCGACTCACCCTTGCCAACCATCGCCGCTATGGCCTTTCCGGCGTCAAGTACGCTTCCTCCCCCTATGGCCACCACGGCGTTGATATCTTTCGCAGAATGCAAGAGTGCAATGTTGTCAATCATCTCTGGGGTTGGCTCGCCGTCTATGATATGGTGGCGCCAGGATATCCCACCCTCTTCGAGCTGTGCCTGCACTGCCGGCCAAACGGAAGTACTGGTGAAAGAACGGGCCCCGGTGAGCAAAACAATCCTGCTTCCGAACGGCCTGATCCTGGCAGTAAGTCCGCTCCGTTTGCCAGATCCAAACAAAAGATGCGGCGTAGAAGCAAAATAAAAGGGTTTTACCATTGGCTTTTTTCGGTTGGCGCTACGATCGTGTGCTTCACTCCCTCTCTCGGCTTAGCCATCATGTCCGCCACGGTGTCCCGCCATTTTTCATAGTGGGGAGTTTCTTTGTGGGCCGCTACGGCTTCTTCCGATTCGTAGGCTTCGTAAAAGGTAAACTTCGCAGGATCATTGGCGTCCTGCAAAATATCGAACCGCAAGTTGCCGGGTTCTTTCACAGACTCCCGGTGGTTTTCAAGCGTAGCCTTCTTAAAATCTTCTATTCTTCTGGGGTTTACCCATACGTGGACAAGTGTAGCGATCATAGTTTGGATGTTTTGATGAGCTGTTGTGAACAAGCCACAAATAACAAAAAAATATGTAACGTAACCAATAGCTACGCTTGCTTTACTCTCCGTGGGCTTCGCTACGAGCCCTGAAAAAATCAAATACTTCCCCCATTCGCGCGCTGATCTCCTCATTGCACAAATTCCCAATACTTCCTTCGTGGGTGTGATTTACTTTTTTCTCGGGGTGGAATTCGCCATTGGCTATTTTCTTCCCCACCTCCACATACGCGTCGCGAAAAGGCATACCCTCCAGCACGAGCCGGTTCACCTCTTCTACACTGAACAGGTATTTGTATCGATCATCGTCCAGTATATGTTCATTTACCTGGATGTGTTCCAGCATAAAGTGAGTCATGTGCAGGCAGTCCTTGAGGGTTTGAAACGCCGGCATAAAGCCCTCCTTAATGATTTGAAGATCGCGATGGTAGCCCGAGGGTAAGTTCGAGGTGATGAGCGTAACTTCATTTGGCAGGGACTTCAGCTTGTTGGATTTCGCGCGGATCAATTCAAAAACGTCCGGGTTCTTTTTGTGCGGCATGATGCTGGAGCCTGTGGTATATTGTTCCGGAAAGCTAATGAAGCCGTGGTTCTGCCCCATGTAGAGGCACACGTCCATCGCCAGTTTGCTAAGCGTATCTGCCATCACACTCATGGCATTGGCTACCACCTTTTCGGCTTTTCCTCGGCCCATCTGCGCGTAAACCACGTTGTAATTCATCGATTCAAAGCCCAGCAATTCGGTGGTCATTTGGCGCCTGAGCGGAAACGAAGACCCGTAACCTGCAGCAGATCCCAGGGGATTTCGGTTAACAATTTCAAAGGCGGACTTCCATACAGAGAGATCGTCGGCGAGGCTCTCGGCATACGCGCCAAACCAAAGGCCAAATGAGGAAGGCATGGCTACCTGCAGGTGCGTGTAGCCCGGCAATAGCACGGCCTTGTATTTTTCGCTCAGAGACATCAAGCGATCGAACAGCTGCTTAACCAGCTCCGCCACTTCCAGCATTTCTGCCCGGGTGAACAGCTTGAGGTCAAGCAACACCTGGTCGTTTCGCGATCGGCCTGAATGTATTTTTTTCCCCACTGCGCCCAGCTTTGCGGTAAGCATCAGCTCCACTTGCGAATGCACATCTTCCACTCCGTCTTCTATGACAAACTCCCCTTTTTCTATGACTTTCAGGATGTTGTTTAACTCTTCGGTCAAAACCGCTAATTCTCCTTCTTCCAGCAGATTTATCTCCCTAAGCATTTTTATGTGTGCCAGTGAACCAATTACATCGTATCTGGCCAGCAACAGGTCTAGGTCGCGGTCCATCCCTACGGTGAATCGTTCGATCTCCTCGTTGACAGATGTGTCCTTTTGCCAGAGTTTATTGCGGTGTTTTGTCATTTCGGAAAAATAGTTCTTGGTTTAGAAAGGGCAAATTAAAGGAAAAATATCTTTTGTGCTGCCACGA
>CAYUJK010000610.1:0-2169 GCA_964444895.1 uncultured Roseivirgaceae bacterium | reverse complement strand
GCCGCCGGGCCAGTGGGGCAGGCGGTGGCCGTGAGAATTGACGGCGACAAGGTGGTATTCGAAAATTGCAGGTTTCTGGGCTTTCAGGACACACTCTATCCCCATAGTGAAAAGAGCCGCCAGTACTACAAAAACTGCTACATCGAGGGCACGGTAGATTTTATTTTCGGCTGGTCCACAGCGGTTTTCGAAGACTGCGAGATATTCTGCAAAGACCGCCACAATGGTTATGTAACGGCGGCTTCTACCCTCGAAGAAACACCCTACGGTTTTGTGTTTATCAACTGTAAGATTACAGGCAATGCGCCGGAAGGCGTCTACTACCTGGGCCGCCCCTGGAGACCCTATGCCAAAACGGTATTTATTGATTGCCACATCGGCGCACATATAAAACCGGAGGGCTGGCACAACTGGCGCAAGCCCGAAGCAGAAAAAACCGCTTTTTACGCAGAGTATAATTCAACAGGCCCAGGGGCCAATGCTTCACAGCGGGTTCCCTGGTCTCACCAGCTCTCTGATGCGCAGAGGCAGGACTATACGCTGGAAAAGATATTTGGTGACTGGAAAATAGACAGGAAAGATGGAAATATGGAATAATGGATGGATGGAAATTACGTGGTAGCTGTAATTCAATTCACCACATCAATATTCCATTATTCCAGGTTTATCATTCTCTATTCAATTAAAAACCTCATTGATTTAAAATACGCAAGGGGTGATACATTTGAACAAGGTAATTAACGACTAATAAAAAATGACAAGATGAACAGGTATATCTTATTTGGCTTTTTAGGGCTATTTCTCGCCGGATTTCTCGCGGCTTGCCAAAATGGTGCGCGCAACACCGAACAGGAAGAAAGCAGGGAGTATTTGTCCTGGGCGCAAAGGATGGCAGACTCGGATATCAAGCGAAATCCCGAAGCCTGGATGGTAGACTTCAATACCAAGCCTCGCTGGAACTACACCCACGGACTAATGTGCAGTGCCATGGAAAGGGTCTGGAGGGCTACGGGAGATGAAAAGTATTACAACTACATCGCAGAATACGCCGACCGGATGATAGAGGACGACGGGACGATCAAAACCTATAACCAGGGGGACTATAACATAGACATGATCAATTCCGGTAAATTTCTTTTTACCATGTGGAAAGAAACTGGGGACTCCAAATACGAGAAGGCGATCCACCTGCTGCGGGAACAGATGAAAGCCCATCCGCGAACTTCAGAAGGTGGTTTTTGGCACAAAAAGATATATCCTCATCAAATGTGGCTGGACGGCCTGTATATGGGATCGCCCTTTCTGGTACAGTATGCCAATGAATTTGGTGAAAACGAGCTATACGACGAAGTAGCCCTGCAAGTGCGCTTAATCACAAAGCACGCGCGCGATTCAGCCACCGGACTTTTCTACCACGGCTGGGACGAAAGCCGCGAGCAGGCATGGTCAAACAAAGAAACAGGCCTTTCTCCCCATGTGTGGGGCAGGGGTATGGGCTGGTATGCCATGGCGCTGGTAGATATCCTGGAGCTTTTTCCCAAAGAGCATGAAGAATATGAGCAGATATTAGGTGTAGCCAGGGGTATGGCCGAAGCCATTGCCGGGCATCAGGATGAGCAGTCGGGTGTCTGGTACCAGGTAGTGAACATGCCAGGGGAAGAAGGCAATTACCTGGAGGCTTCTGCCTCTTCCATGTTCGTGTATTTTTTGTCAAAGGGAGTACGGCTGGGTTATTTGGATCAAACGTATTACGCGGTAGCGGAAAAAGGTTTTCAGGGGATCATCGACGAATTCATTAAAGTGAATGAAACCGAAGACGGCGAAGATGTAGAGCTTACCCAGGTATGTGCGGTGGCTGGTTTGGGAGGAAATCCTTACCGGGATGGGTCGTATGAGTACTACGTGAACGAAACCATACGGTCCAACGACCCCAAAGGCGTAGGCCCCTTTATCATGCTGTGCCTGGAGCTGGATAAGTATCACGCTGGCGACGAAGAAAGTCTCGTTGAAGACGGTGGAACTGTGAGTGAGGTGATTGCAAACTGGGGTTTTGATTAGCGGTCAATAGTGTTAAGTTAATTATAAAACAGCGTCTTCAACCAGAAAAATAGTTGCCGCAATAAGGTAAACCTATAAGGTTTTCAAAACCTTATAGGTTTGGACTGTCAT
>CAYUJK010000609.1:0-2171 GCA_964444895.1 uncultured Roseivirgaceae bacterium | reverse complement strand
TGGAGCAAGGAGCAAGGGGCGGAGAGCAGAGGGCAAAGGGGAGTAGGCAGCGGCAGGAGGCAGGATGCTCAAAGCTGAAAGGTGAAAGGTGAAAGGAACAAGGAGCAAGGAACAAGAACGTAGGCGGGGTAATCAGTATTCAGTAATCGGTGTGTCAGTATGTGTCAACACCGAATACAGAATACCGAACACTGAATACGAACCCAATAACCAATAACCAATCCACCTGAAAGCTCATTCCAATACTTCCTGGATGAGTTTGACGGCTGTTTTGAATGACTGATCCGGGTAGTAGATTTGGTTAACGGTGCCCACGATGTACAGATTTTCCCGGGGACTGTAGAAGGCCAGTGCTCCCGAAAGGCCGGAATGCCCAATGAGGTCGGGAATGGACCCGGTAGGGTTGAAATACCAGGGGAGTTTGAAGCGGTGGATGCCTACACCGGATTGCATGGGGAAAAATATCTTGTTCCACTCCTGTAGCTCGCGGATGTATGCTTTCGGAAACAGCTTTCCTTCAAAAAAGGCTTCTATAAATACGAGCAGATCGTGAGATGTGGAAACCATACCGCCATCACATCCGAAGGAGGCCATTGCCTTGGGGATGGGTAATTCCCGGTTTTTGTAAAAGATCGTTTTTGGCCTGTCGTCCGCGGGATCTTCGTAGAGGTAGGTGTTCGCCAGCCCGAGCGGTTGGATAATCAATTCCTCGCAGGCAGCGGCAAATGTTTTCTGCGTGATTTGCTCGATGACCTTCCCCAGTAGCCTGAAGTTGGTGTCAGAATAGTGGGCTTTTCCTTTTGCACCGGGAGGAAACAGCGGCGACATCGCTTTGCTTCTTTCCAGCAATTGGGAAAAAGACCAGGATTGATCACTACCACCGGTGATTTCGTCTTCCAGGCTTCGACCATCAGGCCCTTTGCCCTGAAAATAGTCGGGCAGGCCCGAAGTGTGGGCCAGCAGATGCCGGATGGTGATGGTGGGCGTGTAGTTATACCCTTTGTACACGTGCAGACCATCGAGGAGGCCATCGTCCAGGTACCTGGCTATCGGGTCATCGAGCTGCAGCCTGCCCTGTGCGCGGAGGTGCAAAACAATGGCCGTGGTGAATAATTTGGTAGTGCTGGCTATGAAATATTGCTGATGCTCAGAAATATTTCCCGCAGTTCCATGCCATATTTCGTCATTGTGCCTGATCGCAAAAGAAGCGCCAAATACCTTTTTTTGGTCCACAGCGTCGTCCAGCACAGCTTGTAGTTTAGTCGTCTTAGCATTCATCGTGTTTGTAGTGAGTGTCTGCTTTCTTTCGGGGCCGTTGGTTCCAAAGCCAAAGAGCGCGACGCAGAAGAAAATGATGCAGTAGTTCATGGAGTAAAGGATTTCTGCAAAATTAAACAGCACCGGTCTTCAAAAAATTACCCTATGGTAAAAAATCAATCGGCCACCATATTTCTGCGTATCCTGCTCAGGCTCTGAGGCGTGATCCCCAAATAGGAGGCGATGTGCTTTTGGTGAATTCGCTGTATCAGCGCGGGGTTTTTGTGCAACAATTCCCGGTACCGCTCTTCGGCGGTTTTGGTCATCATCTCTATTTGCTGCTGTTGCTTTTTCACCAGGTCGTGATGGTCGCCAATGCTAAAGAGCAGTCGGCCTACCGGGGTTTCTTTGAGTTGTTCTATCTGGCTTTTGCCTATTCTCAACACCACCGCGTTTTCCAGGGCACGAATTTCTACGGGCGATGGCTTTCCACTGAACAGGGAAAGTTCGTCCGCAAAAAAATCCCCCTCCAGGTGGAGGTCCATGCACGCATCGTTGTTCTCTTTCCATACGAAGGTTCCGGCTGCACCCTCCAGCAAAAAATAGCCATATCGATCGACGGTATTTGCTTCTTTGATCACTTGATTTTTCTTGTAGCCGACAGATTCACATAAACGGGCAAAGTGCTCCCAAATCTCTATGGGGGCCTCGTAGTACCTGTCGAAAGAATTTTTAAGGGCTTGTGCTATCATGTAGCTGTTTTTGCGACGCCGGAAAGTTAAGGAATTTTGGGGAAAGGGGGGCGGAGGAAGGAGCAAGGAACAAGGGGCAAGGAGCGGAGGGCAAAGGGGAGTAGGCTGCGGCAGGAGGCAGCGGCAGTCGAGGTCAGACGAAGCAACGCGGAGTCAGACCGG
>CAYUJK010000608.1:0-2186 GCA_964444895.1 uncultured Roseivirgaceae bacterium | reverse complement strand
AGGTTAAAATATGCTGCGGCTGTGTCGAGCGGCAACAGGCGACGAGTCACGTAGGTGTTACTCACCACGGCGGAGTCAAGCTGGCTTTTAAGGTACTCCGTGATATCGCCTTTTTCCAAGCTGTCGGGAAGCTTTAGCGGGATGTAGAATTCATTGGTATTTTGAAAAGCCCAGGCACGGTTTACGTATAGTTGATATTCCTGCGAAAAGCAAAACGAACCGGTCATCAGGAAAACAGAAAAGCAAATGAGGTATTTAAACATCTTGTCGGGTTGTAAGTAACAAAACTAAGATGCCCTGAAATTATTGTAAAGTATCAATAAAAGCTAATGGGCTCGTTCTATATGTTTTTCTTTAATGAATATCGTTCAGGTAGTATTTCTTCCAAACAAGTAGGAAAATGCCACGGAATTCGTGTTAATTGTTCATAGATTTAGCAGAAAAAAGACGTAAGCCGGCTGATTTCCTGGTTCACTACCGAATACAATTTTTAGACGATCGATGCATTTCGAATTCAATATATTTTCTATCATCTTATTAGGGTCCGGATTGGTTATTTCCATCACTTCCTACCTGATTTTCAAAACCAAAGGTAGCGTAGTAAGGTCCTTTGGCTTTGTAATGGTTGCTATCGTTTTGTGGGCCATCACGTACGGACTGGAGCTGGCAAGCCCTACGCTGGAACAGATGTTATTTTGGATCAACCTGGAATACATTGGTATTTCCCTGCTGCCGGGGTTGTGGATTGTTTTTGTAATAAAATTTATCGGAAGAGAGGGGTGGCTCACTGTTTTTAACATAGCTCTAATCTTTCTTATCCCTTTTCTCACCATGTTGTTGGTATGGACAAACACCTATCATCACCTACACTACGCCCATGTGGACGTAAGTGCTTCAGGACCTTTTCCATTGTTGGTGATTGTGCCGGGATTGTGGTACAAGTTTTTTACTTTTTACTTTTACACCATGATGGCCTGGGGCATTTACCTGCTGGTGAATAAGTTCCGCAAGGCCGACATTATTTATCGCCGGCAAAACCGGATGATCGTGATCGGCGCCGTTTTTCCCTGGTTGGTAAACCTCATTTACCTGCTGGATTACCGGCCGCTTAATCACATCGATCTCACTCCCTACGCATTTATCATTACTGTTTTGAGCATCAGCTTCGGCATACTTCGGTTCAAGCTGTTTGATGTAGTGCCTGTGGCCCGCGAGAAAGTGCTGGAGGTGATGAGCGATGGCATGATGGTGCTGGATAATCAGAACAGGATAGTAGATGTCAACAGCGAGATGAAAAAGTATTTTAGGGGCGATAGCGGGGAGCTGATAGGTGTGCATTACGGCGATTTTTTTCCCGGTCAGGATGTGCTGCACTTCATGGTCAACGAGCGGATGCAGGATAAGATAGAGATACGCACAGGTGAACCACCGAGGTATTTTGAAGTAAATCTCACGCCCCTTTTTGAGAAAGACACGGTGTATAGCGGCATTATCCTGCTGTTTCGCGAGATCACCGAAAAGAAGCTGGCAGAAGAAAAACTAAAAGACCAGTCGGATGAATTGCAGGCTTTAAACCGGCTGAAGGACAAGCTTTTTACCATCATTTCGCATGACCTGAGGGGACCGTTCAAGAGCTTACTTGATATTTTGAGAATGTCAGAAAAAGGCCATATTTCTGCTGAAGAAGTGAAAGCCCTGTTGCCACATGCCATAAAATATACGGACAACATCACGGGTTTGCTTGAGAACCTGCTTCACTGGTCAAAAAGTCAGTTGCAGGGGGAAATCATAAACCGGGAATCATTTGACTTGAAAGAAGTGGTGGCAGAACAAGTAGAGCTTATCGACAAGCGGGCCAGGGAAAAGCTTATTCATTTGACAGACCAGGTAACACCCGATACAAGGGTATTTGCTGACAGAAATATGGTGCAGTTGATTGTTCGAAACCTGCTGGCCAATGCAGTCAAATTTTGCAATGCGGAGGATACCGTGACGATCATGGCCTACCAGAGTGGCAAGCATACGACGGTAGAGGTGGTAGATAGCGGAGTAGGAATTTCGCGGGAGGTGCAGGAGAAATTATTTGGCATGGAGGGCTACACCTCATTTGGAACGAAGAAGGAAAAAGGGACCGGTCTCGGCCTTTTGCTATGCAAAGACTTTGTTGAGAAAAACGATGGCAAAAT
>CAYUJK010000607.1:0-2192 GCA_964444895.1 uncultured Roseivirgaceae bacterium | reverse complement strand
ATTCCATGCATCTGGCTTTTGGCCCAGGTGAGCATATTTTCCAGGAAATTGTAGGTGTTTTCAACTTTTTCGTGCAGCGCGGTCGTGACCTGGGCGAGTTCCCCGGGAGTGAGGGCCTGCTTTTTAAACAGCTCCAGCGTGGCGGCGAGCGATTTCAGCGGACTCCGGAAATCGTGCGATACAATGGAGAAAAGCTTGTCTTTGAGTTCGTTGAGGTGCTGCAGGTTGTCATTTTGAGCGATCAGCTTCTGTTCAATCTCTATTCGCAGCGATATATCTGCTTCTACGGTGTATATTTTGAGGACTTCGTCTTCCTGCATCGGCACAAAGACCGCTTCAACCCAGAAAACGGTGTTGTCCTTGCGAAGCTGGCATAGCTCGCCCCGCCACAGGTGGCCGTTTTTGAGGGTAGGTAAGATGCTCTGCCGGTACAGCTCTACGTGGTCGGGTGCGATCACTGTGCTGAAGCATTTGCCCTCAAGGTCGTGAAGAGTATACCCGGTAATGCTTGAAAACTTTTTGTTGACGTAGTCCACCGCACCATTTTCCTTGAGGATAGTCACCAATGAAGATTTATTCAGGGCCTGGCTTTGGGCGTCCAGCTTGGAGTTCAGCTTTTCTACCATGTTTAGCATCGCCAGAAGTTCTTCCTCTTGTGCCCGGCTTTGTTCCGTCGTTTCTTTCGCAAGGTCCCGGGCTTTTTTCTTCGCCCGCAGTGCCCGCACATACAGGATCAGCAGTACGAGGAGCGCTGCGCTGAGAAGGATGAGGGCTACGGTGGCGCTACCAAAGGAGAACGCCGATAAAGTCTCTGCAGGAGTGTTGCAGATCAAAAGCCGGGGAGCGGCAGCGTAAAGGAGTATCTGATGCAGCACAGTAATAGGTTTTTTCAGGGGTCTAATGATCGTCTACAAGTATATAAACGGTTCAGAGAGAAAATATAATATCAAACTACTTGAGTAATCAAGCCAGATTTGGCGTTTGGAAGGAGAAATTGGCTGTACGGCGCCGGGGGTCAAAGATAGTGTGGAAGAAAAAACTCCCTCCTTGCCTTGGTGTTGAGATTTGGGCAAGAAAGGGAGTGTGTTATAAGAAATAATTTTAGTTCGTTTTGTTAAACTCAATGTCCATGGTTACATACTGAAAACCGATTTCATTTTTTGCAGGGAAAGGTGCGTTAGAGATTCTTCCCGATAGCTTGTTGTTTTCAATTTTGTAATTAGAAACGGTTAGCGGTACTGAACCCAGTGTTTCGGACACGATGATAAACGTTAGTGAAGTGCCTGAGACATCCCATGTGCCCGACTCGGCATTAAGTGTAGCATCGTCCAGGCATACATACGCTAGTTTTTTATCGTTGCTCAGTTCAATAGCCGTTTGTGCCGGATTCGGGCACGGCCCTGCATTGGCAATCACAGCGGAGAATAACGCGGTTACATTATCACCAGCTTCAAAACTCACATCTTCTTCTGTTCCCGTCATTTCTTTAGGAACGGGAAGAGGCGCGTCATCTACCAATACTGCTGAGGAAAGTTGATACCTGCCCACCGCCGGGTGGACATCTTCTCCATCATCTTTCGAACATCCCGAGAAAAAGACCATCGCGAAGACCACCGCCAGCAATGCCAAAGTACTAACAGTACTTTTTGCATTCATTTTTGTTTTCCAATTTTTCATAACTTCATCTAATATGTTTACGTGCTAATTTTACTCGTCGGAGTCATCGCAGCGCGATATCATTTGTGCTGCGGAAAGGTTGTGCTTGCGTTAAGTTTAAAAATAAAAACGAGTTTTAAAACAGAAATTTTAGAATTCGGATCATTATATTCATAAAATATATGGCTAATCAACATTTATATGCAACAGAAAAAGCTGACGTTGTGCCTTAATTACCTGCATTGCTACCTGGTAGAAGAGGAAAATCATGACGATGTGTTTCTCAAATACAAGGGGAAAAAAATCTGGCCCAAAAGGAAGAAGCAACAGGCCATCATGATGGATACTACTACTCCGCTGGGAGTAGAAATAAAAGGAATCAACGTAGGACAGGAAGTGGAAATCGAAATTTGGGACTACGACTGGCTGTCGTCAAACGATATGCTGGGCGTATTCAGGATGTTGGTAGAGCGGGAAACGGGCGCCTACACCACCGATATGATCCAAAATACCAAAGAGACCACCATGGCCAAGTA
>CAYUJK010000606.1:0-2193 GCA_964444895.1 uncultured Roseivirgaceae bacterium | reverse complement strand
CCAGTTCTTCGGAGAGCTCCTTCAGGCTGAGGTTTGGGCGGTGGAAAGGCTTTTCGTTTTTCATGTACTGGTCCAGCTTTTCTGCAATGGCCAGGGCCTCCTTTTTGCCCAGTGTTGAGGCTCTGTATTTTTCTGTGGATACGGGCGAGATCAACACTTCCTGCGTGGTGATACCCTTGTAAAAGAGCAGGGTAAAAAACAAAAGAAAAATGATAGAAGAGGCTACTCCGCTGTTGATGACCGCGATGTGCCGTAGTTGTGTGATGATCACGTCGTCAATGAAGCAGGCAAAGAGGTAGCCGAACACGATGTAGGTGAGCCATTGCAGGTTTTTTCGGTCATAGTGGGCAAGTTTACCGCTACGGCTGAATTTTTTGAACAGATGCAGTTGCCTGAGCGCTAATGTATTGTAAACGATCACCTGGGTGTTGATCACATAGGTCAGGTACTTCAGCATCGGCCCCTGGACGATCTCGTTTACTGCCAGTTGCTTCTCTGCAAATGACAAAGTGTGATAGTTGAAAAGGAAATAAAAACCGTAGACGAGAAATGGAATAGCATGCGCCACATAAACCGGTTTCCAGGGCTTGCTTCCCGTGGTCAACAATACATAGTAGTAAAATGAGGGTGACCAAAGCAGTGCAAAAGGCACACCTAAAAAGATGAGGTGCGGCAAGGACTCCCGGAAATAGGGGAGTTGGGTAAACGGCACATACGCGGTGATGCCGATTAGCTGGGTGAAGAAGAAGAAAGCCAGCGCGTAGTTAGACGTTTTGTGCCTTCCTTTGTGAACCAGGAAAAACATAAAAATGACCAGGATAAACGATTCCAGCAGCACCAGCGCTATGAGATTTGTCATTTCCATTGTCAGGGATTTTGATTCAGCATATCCAGCAACAGGTCGTTAGTCACTTCATATTCCGGGTCAAAATCCGCAGAGGTCATATAGTTAACAATGGACTGGTACAACTGCCGGGCTTCGGGCTGTTCGGTTATTTTCGGCAGGTTCGACATGCAAACCAGCAATTTCCCCCTGCCTACTTTGCATTCAAAAATCAATCCCAGCTTGTGGTTGCGCTCCAGGTTGTCGATTACCTGCACTATGGGAAAATACGTTTTTGGGGCTTTGTTCAGGATGAGCGGACGGCTGTTTTTGATGATGGAAAACCACTGCCAGTTGGTGTGAAAGTCGGTGGGGAAATCCCGGAACAGCGGGTGTTCAGGATCGGTGAGGAGCCCCAGGGTGCCAGGGGACACGGGTTTTCCATTGCTTTCGCTGATGCCCTTGAACATGCCATAATTCCAAAAATCCGGCGGGAAGAGTCCCGGAAGGCTGTTTTGCTGCACGTCCTTGGCCTTGGGAAATAGCAATACGCTGGCGCCGTTTGTGAGTTGATCGAGCGTCTCCCGGGTTAATTTTTCTGCCACGGTTATGCCTTTTGTCATTACTCCCTCAGCCTCATCAGGATATACCCAGAGAGGATACGAGTTGCTATAGCCGGTGCCTGGCAGGGACACGTTTACCACCAGTTTTTCTGCCTTGCTCATTGACGACAAGTCTACTTCTATTTCACCCACCTGACTCAGCCCGTTTGCCAGGTTCAGGCCCGGGATAGCGCCCTGAAAAAGCACAGCGCCGTCCCGGTTTTTTATTTCCCAAATAAGCTCTTTTTTCAATGTGGCAGGGGAGTAGTTGGCTACCTGCACCTTGGCCTTGAAGTGCTCGTTTTGCGTCCAGCAATACTTTGGAAATTCCAGCAACACCACTACCTCATTGCACGATTGCCGCCACGCTTCCGGTGATATCACACCCTTGCTGTCCATGAAGGCATCCAGGATGCCCACCAGTGCTGTGCCCTGCCCGGAGAAGTCCTGCAGGTCGAGCAGTTGAAAGCCGGCCATGTCTTTTGTGCGGAAGGCGGCTTCCATTTCGGCTTTGTAGCAGAGGGCCGACCACGCGCCGGAAGCCTGCTGAAAGAGGCTGTCCAGGTGGCCCATACCTGCTTTTTCCAGGCGTTTTCGAAACACTTCCAGGTTCCAGGCTTTTACCACGCCCGAGTATTTATCGATTTCCCGGTAGTCCGGGAAAATCTGGTACTGTCCTATTTCGTGGCTGATGAGGGGGATATTCATTTGCGATACGGGGTAGTCAAAATTGACTTCCGTAGAGGGTGTCAGCGAGTTGAGTATTCC
>CAYUJK010000605.1:0-2209 GCA_964444895.1 uncultured Roseivirgaceae bacterium | reverse complement strand
TGTAATGCAATTGCAAATATCGGAATTATTTTGTGGAATTCAGGTATCGCGAAGACCTCAGTACCAAAAATCTACCTGGAACTCACCAGCAGCAAGCCAAAACCCAATACGGTCATCCAGAATTTATAAGGCGCTATGGCGGCAATATTCAGTGTACCCAGATCAATCAATACAGCTACCAAAACCAGCAATATAGCGATGAACTTTATGATGAAGCGTGTTCTTCTACTCATGGCATAATTATTTTTAAAATTTTGTTAAATATAAATTTATGATCGTAATAGCCCACTTTTTTCGTTTTAAATTTTACTTTCGCATAAAATTTCACGACCTCCCTTAATGGCAATAGTTGGAAAAGACATAGGAAAGGCTAAGGAAATCCTCGATAACTCAGACCTTGTGGCCATTCCTACCGAAACCGTGTATGGCTTGGCGGGCAATGCCCTGGATACCAAGGCGGTGGCCAGGATATTCGAAGTAAAAGAACGTCCGTATTTCGATCCCCTCATCGTGCATTTTGCCAGCATTTCAAAAATCAAAAAATACGTAAAAAATTTTCCGGCACTGGCCGAAGATCTGGCCAAAAACTTCTGGCCCGGGCCCCTCACCATGATCCTGGAAAAGAAAGAGACGATACCCGACCTGGTAACTTCCGGTTTGAATACGGTGGCCGTTCGCGTGCCCGACCACCCACTCACCCGAAAACTCCTGAAGAGCCTCGACTTTCCGCTGGCTGCACCAAGCGCCAATCCTTTTGGCTATATCAGCCCTACCGAGGCCTTCCACGTACAGGCACAGCTCGGCGAAAAAATCGACTATGTGCTGGATGGCGGCGCCTGCCAGGTAGGCATTGAGTCGACCATCGTGGGCTTTGACCAGGAAAAGCTGCTGGTATACCGGCTCGGAGGTGTCCCGATGGAAGA
Source organism: uncultured Roseivirgaceae bacterium (assembly GCA_964444895.1). Classification (GTDB taxonomy): domain Bacteria; phylum Bacteroidota; class Bacteroidia; order Cytophagales; family Cyclobacteriaceae; genus CAJXNP01. Next base: position 1,286 of record CAYUJK010000605.1, on the reverse strand, counting down.
GCTTCGTCATTTTACCGACAACATAGAAATGATAGAGCCGAGCGGGCACAAATACGTAGCGCCAGGTATGCTGGGCAGCCACTACTCTCCTACCACTCCTATCGTTTTGGGAGATATTCCCCGGCTATTCGAAGAATACCAGGGCAAAAATATAGGCGTGCTTTCGTTTGAAAAAAGATATTTTCATGACTTAGCGCATCAATTTATCCTTTCGGAAAGCGGAGATTTGCCTGAAGCTGCGGCCAATCTCTTTTCGGCCTTGCGCAAACTTGATGCGCTGAAACTCGACCTGATCATGGCAGAAAAGGTGCCGGATCATGGGTTGGGAAGAGCCATAAACGACAGGCTAAAAAGGGCCGCCGCCAAAACCATAAATGTATAAACCTTAACACAAACAAAATATATTTTGTATGAAGACTGTAGATAGTTTTAATTTCAAAGGAAAAAAAGCGCTCATACGCGTGGATTTTAATGTGCCGCTGAACGAAAAATATGAAATCACCGACGACAACCGGATCAAAGCCGCGCTGCCCACTATACGAAAAATACTTCAGGACGGCGGATCTACCATCCTTATGTCGCACCTGGGAAGACCCAAAGAAGGCCCAACTGAAAAATATTCCCTCAAACACCTGGTAAAGCATCTATCAGGCGAACTCGGCGTGAATGTGCAATTTGCTAATGATTGCGTAGGGAAAGAAGCCATTGACAAAGCTACCGCACTCAAACCTGGCGACGTGCTGCTGCTGGAGAATCTCCGTTTCTACAAAGAAGAGGAAAAAGGCGATAAGGAATTCGCTAAAAAACTGGCTAATCTCGGTGACGTATGGGTAAATGATGCCTTTGGCACGGCTCACAGAGCACACGCGTCTACTGCCGTTATTTCAGAATATTTTGAAGATAAGATATGCGGATACGTGATTAAAGCCGAACTCGACAATGCTGATCGCGTACTTCGCACCGGTGAAAAACCCCTCACGGCAATCATGGGTGGGGCCAAGATCAGCGACAAGATACTGATCATCGAGAACCTGCTTGACCGGGTAGATAACCTGATCATCGGCGGCGGCATGGCCTATACGTTCTTCAAGGCTCAGGGAGGAAAAATCGGAAAATCGTTGGTAGAGGAAGAAAGACTCGGCCTGGCAAAAGAACTCATTCAAAAGGCAAAAGACAAAGGCGTAAAGTTGCTGCTCCCCGTAGATTCGGTAACGGCGGATGACTTTAAAAATGATGCCAATACAGACATCACCGACAATATGAACATCAAAGACGGGTACATGGGA
>CAYUJK010000604.1:0-2217 GCA_964444895.1 uncultured Roseivirgaceae bacterium | reverse complement strand
AGCGCGAAGAATATATTTTTCAAAAAGATTTTCTGAAAAGAGCGCTGGAATATGACCGTAACAACTACCTGCCCGAAGATGTGCTGGCTATTAGCGACAGGATGTCCATGCAGGCCGGCATAGAGTTGCGCACGCCTTTCCTGGACAATACGGTGGCCAACATGGTAGACGGGTGTGCTCCTGAATACTTACTTAAACACGGAAAAAAATGGATTTTAAGAGACATCCTCGCGCCGTATGTACCTCGGTCCTACTCCCGCCAGGGCAAAAAAGGGTTTGGGCTGCCGCTGGCAAAATGGCTGCGATCAGGACGAAACAAACATCTCTGGGAATTGGTTGACAATAAAAATAGTTTGATCTTTAGCTTTCTGAACCGGGATTTTCTACTTGGTATGCAAAAAAACCACCAGGAAGGAAAAAAAGACCACTCGCAGGAGCTTTGGTCGGTATTAACACTGGCGTATTGGTTAAAGAAGGAATTTGAATAAGTGAAGATGAGGATAGTGTACATTCACCAGTATTTCAAAACACCCCGCGAGGGTGGCGCTATCCGTTCGTACTACATAGCCCGAGCCTTGGTAGAAGCCGGCTGCGAGGTTGAGATGATCACCGGTCACAACAGCCGTCATTACGTCAAAAAAGTGATCGATGGCATATCGGTCCACTACCTGCCTGTCTCCTATGACAACTCCTTCGGCTTCTACAAAAGGATAATCGCATTTCTGCGTTTTATTGTGCCAGCAGTGCGGTGTGCGGCTGAGGTAAAGGCAGACCTTTGCTATGCTACTTCTACACCGCTTTCCGTAGGCTTGGTAGCGCTATGGTTGAAGCGCAAATACAAAATACCCTACTATTTTGAAGTACGCGACCTCTGGCCTGAAGCCCCCATAGCCCTGGGGTTTCTCAAAAACCCCGTTCTCATAGCCCTGGCGAGATGGGTGGAAAAAAAAATCTACCACAGCGCCGAAAAAATTGTATGCCTGTCACCTGGCATAGAGAATGCCATCAAAATGCGTTTTCTGTACTTGCCTACCCTCCGCGTTCCTAACATGTCGGACTGCCGGTACTTTCACCCCGAAGCCAAGCGCGACCTTGTTTTAAAAAAATACAATATCGATCGTAAGGAGTTTGTTATCAGCTACTATGGTGCCCTGGGCAAGGTGAACCATGTAGAGTACCTGCTAGATGCAGCGCGCGTGTGCCAGCAACGAAAACTCCCCATCCGCTTCATCATTTCGGGAAAGGGTGCGATGGAAAAAGCGCTCCATGGCTACTCCAAAAAACTTGGACTTCGGAACGTGATCTTCACAGGGCACCTTAGCAGGGATGAAATACAGGAATTGCTCAATATCACCGATGCCGCCTACATATCATTTGTCCAACACAAAATACTGGAAATCAACAGCCCCAATAAGTTTTTTGATGCGCTGGCCGCCGGAAAATTCGTTATCACCAACACCGCCGGGTGGACCAAAGAACTGATAGACGAACATGCGTGCGGCATGTACGTGAACCCTGAGCACCCGGAGGAACTGGCGAACAAAATTACCGGATACCTGAGCGATCCCTTGATGCTGGAAGAGCATCAAAAAAACGCACGTAAGTTGGCTGAATCGAGATTTTCCAGGGAAGAACTTACCGGACTACTCATAAGAGAAATCGTACCCGACACCTCTCAGCAGAAGAAAGATAGAGCCATTAGCGACCCATTTCAGTAATTCTCATCACGATTGGGCTCTCCACTCCATAACCTTGCTCGCTACTTCGGCCGGTAGCCGGACTGGTTAAAAATGGCCTGGGCATCGGGATTGGCCATCAGCTGCGGCAGGGTCACTTCAGGGTGCCGGGCCATGTATTCAGTAACAATGCGATACCCCACCCAGCGACCTATTCTTCCGGGGCACTTCTCCCCTATCTCATAGGTTTTAGGGCGTTCGCCGAGGAATTTTTCTTTAATAACATGGTTCGTTTCATAGAGCGCTTCGTTTTCCAGTAGTCCCGCCCATATTACATCCTCAAATTCGCGAATATCGCTCATCTCCGTGCCGCTATAGCCTGTAATGAGCGAGTCATTTACATGAGGGATCATCATTTTGGTGAAGTAGTAAGCCTTGCCGTAAAAAATCATGTCGGCCAGGGCGGTCTGGTCTTTCTGATCATTGGCATTGTACCAGGTGCTGATGAGCATCACGCATTGCGGTGTCATGTATTCTTTCT
>CAYUJK010000603.1:0-2217 GCA_964444895.1 uncultured Roseivirgaceae bacterium | reverse complement strand
AGAAAGAATACATGACACCGCAATGCGTGATGCTCATCAGCACCTGGTACAATGCTAATGATCAGAAAGACCAGACTGCCCTGGCCGATATGATTTTTTATGGCAAGGCTTACTACTTCACAAAAATGATGATCCCTCATGTAAATGACTCGCTCATCACAGGCTACAGCGGCACGGAGATGAGCGATATTCGCAAATTTGAAGATGTGATATGGGCGGGACTGCTGGAAAATGAAGCGCTCTATGAAACGAATCACGTTATTAAAGAAAAATTCCTCGGCGAACGCCCCAAAACCTATGAGATAGGGGAGAAGTGCCCCGGAAGAATAGGCCGCTGGGTGGGGTATCGCATTGTTACCGAATACATGGCCCGGCACCCGGAAGTGACCTTGCCGCAGTTGATGGCCAATCCCGATGCCCAGACGATTTTTAACCAGTCCGGCTACCGGCCGAAGTAGGAAACAAGGTTATGGAGCAGAGAGCTCAATCATGATGAGAATTACTGAAAAGGGTCGCTAATGGCTCTATCTTCCTTCTGCTGAGAGGTGTCGGGTACGATTTCTCTTATGAGTAGTCCGGTAAGTTCTTCCCTGGAAAATCTCGATTCAGCCAACTTACGTGCGTTTTTCTGGTGTTCTTCCAGCATCAAAGGATCGCTCAGGTATCCGGTAATTTTGTTGGCCAGTTCCTCTGGGTACTCAGGGTTCACATACATGCCACACGCGTGTTCGTCTATCAGTTCTTTGGTCCACCCGGCGGTGTTGGTGATAACGAGTTTTCCGGCGGCCAGCGCATCGAAAAACTTATTAGGGCTGTTGGTTTCCAGTATTTTGTGTTGGAGAAATGATATGTAGGCAGCATCGGTGATATTGAGCAGTTCGTGAATTTCATCACGGTTGAGGTGCCCTGTGAAGATCACGTTCCGAAGTCCAAGTTTTTTGGAGTAGCCATGGAGCGCTTTTTCCATCGCACCCTTTCCCGAAATGATGAAGCGGATGGGGAGTTTTCGTTGCTGGCACACGCGCGCTGCATCTAGCAGGTACTCTACATGGTTCACCTTGCCCAGGGCACCATAGTAGCTGATAACAAACTCCTTACGATCGATATTGTATTTTTTTAAAACAAGGTCGCGCTTGGCTTCGGGGTGAAAGTACCGGCAGTCCGACATGTTAGGAACGCGGAGGGTAGGCAAGTACAGAAAACGCATTTTGATGGCATTCTCTATGCCAGGTGACAGGCATACAATTTTCTCGGCATCGTGATAGATTTTCTTCTCTACCCATCGCGCCAGGGCTATGAGGACGGGGTTTTTGAGAAACCCCAGGGCCACGGGAGCCTCCGGCCAGAGGTCGCGTACTTCAAAATAGTAGGGTATTTTGTATTTGCGTTTCAGCCATAGCGCTACCAAGCCTACGGAAAGCGGCGTAGAAGTAGCATAGCAAAGGTCTGCCTTTGTTCCAGCCGCACACCGCACCGCTGGCACAATAAAACGCAGAAATGCGATAATCCTTTTGTAGAAGCCGAAGGAGTTGTCATAAGAGACTGGCAGGTAGTGAACCGAAATGCCATCGATCACTTTTTTCACGTAGTGGCGGCTGTTGTGGCCGGTGATCATCTCAACTTCGCAGCCGGCTTCTACCAGGGCGCGGGCTATGTAGTACGAACGGATAGCGCCACCCTCACGGGGTGTTTTGAAATACTGGTGAATGTACACTATCCTCATCTTCCCTTATTCAAATTCCTTCTTTAGCCAATACGCCAGTGTTAATACCGACCAAAGCTCCTGCGAGTGGTCTTTCTTTCCTTCCTGGTGGCTTTTTTGCATCCCCAGCAGGAAATCCCGGTTTAGAAAGCTAAAGATCAAACTATTTTTATTGTCAACCAATTCCCAAAGGTGTTTGTTTCGTCCGGATCGCAGCCATTTTGCCAGAGGCAGCCCAAACCCTTTTTTGCCCTGGCGGGAATAGGATTGAGGCACATACGGCGCGAGGATGTCTCTTAATATCCATTTCTTCCCGTGTTTAAGCAGGTATTCAGGGGCACACTCTTCCACCATGTTAGCCACTGTATTATCCAGGAAAGGCGTGCGCAATTCTATTCCGGCTTGCATGGACATCCTGTCGCTGATAGCCAATACATCTTCGGGCAGGTAGTTGTTACGATCATATTCCAGCGCTCTTTTCAGAAAATCTTTTTGAAAAATATATTCTTCGCGCT
>CAYUJK010000602.1:0-2231 GCA_964444895.1 uncultured Roseivirgaceae bacterium | reverse complement strand
TTTTTTGGGGCTTATATTTTGGTTAAACAACGAAAAGCGCAAAATACACGAAAAGGAAAATTGTTTTTCAGTTTTCAACACGTCGAAGACGTTCTTTCGTGTTTTTAGCTTTTTTCGTGGTTAAAAACCACGTAGTTGTCGGGAAACCCTTCAAACTATCGGCACATAGGTGCAATGCAAGTTATTCCCACACGTATCAAAAGGGGTAATATCAATAATGGTGATAAACTCGCTAATTTTACTTCTATGAGGAGTTCAGGTTATAGCTGCCCGAAAAAAATTTCACTGCACATTTCTCTATTGCGTAATTTGGGCTTAGCCAATAATTGGAAAGACGGGAGAAATGTAACGCTGACATAAAAAATCGTAACAAATACGCATAGCGTTTTAGCTTCACAAAAATATATTTGTTCTTAATTCACGAATAAATACCCGGTAGAACTTAGGGGGAAATAGCTTTTAGGGCAAAAGCGAACGGACGAGGCGCCACAGATTTCCCGTCCCGGGTGCTTTCGTGATTCTTTTGAAAACAGATAAATTTATACAAATGAATCAATTGAAAACAAAAATGTTGACAGCCTTCATGACTATGTGGGCGGTGGTGGCGATGGGTATTGGCGGTGACTCGGATAAAAAACCACCAAAAAATGCTCCCGTTTTTTCTGACTTTACCTACCAGGGCGATGACCAGGTATATAAAGAGTATCCTTTGCAAGAGGGTGAGTTTTACAACCCCATTTTGCAGGGATGTTATCCTGATCCGGCCATTGTGCGCAAAGGCGACGACTACTACCTGGTGTGTTCCTCGTTTGCGATGGTTCCCGGTGTGCCTATTTTTCACTCCAAAGATTTGGTCAACTGGACGCAGATAGGGCATGTGCTCGACAGGCCTTCTCAGTTGAAAGTGGAAGATACGGGGATAAGTGCAGGGGTGTATGCGCCGGCAATAAAATACAATCCAAATAACGATACTTTCTACATGATCACCACCCAATTTGCTGGTGGCTTCGGGAACATTGTCGTAAAGACCAAAGACCCGCACCAGGGATGGAGCGATCCTTACAAGCTTCAGTTTAATGGTATCGACCCTTCTCTTTTCTTTGATGATGACGGAAAGGCCTATGTGGTACACAACGATGCCCCCGATCCCGGAAAGGAACTGTACAACGGACACCGCGTAATTAAAATGTGGGAATACGACCTCGAAAAAGACCAGGTGATTTCCGGCACGGACAAGATTATCGTGAATGGCGGAGTTGATCTTTCAAAAAAACCGATTTGGATAGAAGCGCCACACATCTACAAAAAGAACGGTCGCTACTACCTGATGTGTGCAGAGGGTGGCACCGGTGGGTGGCACAGCGAAGTGATCTTTGTAAGCGACAAGGCAACGGGCCCATATATTCCGGCGCCCAGCAATCCTATCCTTACACAACGGCATTTCCCCAAGGAAAGGAAGAATAAAGTAGACTGGGCGGGGCATGCCGACCTGGTGCTGGGGCCCGACAACAAGTATTATGGCGTATTCCTGGCCATTCGCCCTAATGAAAAAGACAGGGTAAACATAGGACGCGAGACGTTCATTTTACCGGTAGATTGGTCCGGTGAATTCCCGGTATTTGAAAACGGGCTTGTTCCCATGGAGCCAAAGTTAAAAATGCCGGAAGGGGTGGTAAATAAAACCGGACAAGATGGCTTTTTCCCCAATGGAAACTTCACGTTTAAAGATGATTTTTCGGCTGAAAAGCTGGACTACCGATGGATAGGATTGCGCGGTCGACGCGAAGCATTCATCCATCCGGGAAAGAAAGGTCTGGTGATCAGCCCCTTCAATGTGAACATCAAGGAAGTGAAGCCTACTTCTACACTTTTTTACCGGCAGCAACACAGCAACTTTTCGTTTGAAACGACGCTGGACTACAAGCCGGGCTCAGAAAAAGACCTGGCAGGCCTGGTGGCCTTGCAGAACGAGGGCTCGAATTATGTGTTTGGCGTTACGAAAAAGGGGAGCGACTACTACTTGTTGATTCAAAAGCATGTGTGGCCGGGAAGGCGCGGAGATATCAAATCGGAGGTAGTGGAAAGTACCAAGATCGACGTGAGCAAACCCATCCGGTTGAAAATTTCAGCAAAGGGGGATGACTACACATTTTCCTATGCCGTAGCCGGAGGTGATTACCAGAACCTGGGCGGCGTCTTTTCAGGCGATATTCTCTCTACCAATGTGGCGG
>CAYUJK010000601.1:0-2234 GCA_964444895.1 uncultured Roseivirgaceae bacterium | reverse complement strand
CAACAAGCTTCTGGGCGATCAGGTGGCAAACCAGGCAATTGGAGATGGAATACGCCTGATTTCCAATCGCACCCTGATTTACACCTTTAACGCACCTGTGAGCAGCGCTACCCTTACCCTCACCGATGCATTTGGAAAATCATATCCTTTCGAAGGTCAGCAGTTCGACCTCACTGAGCCCATAAGCCAGGTGTCTGTCAACCTGGACAAAATAGAACCTTTCCCCTCCGGACGTTATCGTATGACAGACAATCACGGCGGACAACTGGACTTCTACTTCGAGCCGCAACTATTTGGAAAGCAGGCTTTTGCTGTCATCGAACTCTATTCCGACACCAATGACTTTACCGATCCGGCTGCTGACCTTGTTCCGGCAGACTATCGCTTCCTCAACGGCGATGAGATCACCGGAAAAGGCCACTATGCCATTCAGTTTGAAAGTGCAGAAGTAAACTGGCAATACATCTTCAGAAAAAAACCGGAAAACGCGGGCAATGGCATCGCCCTCGCCAACCTCACGCTGGTAAGCGCCATCGCCTTTCCTGCAGCACCCACGATGGTTGACGGTAACGCCGTATTCCGCTCCACCAACCCCGTGCCGCTCAGCGAACAGCGGCAGCCCGTGGAGCTCAATCACAACGGGGCCAAGATCCTCGACCTGCCTAATCCCGGCCAGGGGCATCAGCTTCAGGAAGATGCAGTAAGCAAATACTATGACATCAACATATATGTGTAATTCTAATGATAAAATAATATGACAGTCAAAACACCAGGCGTTTATGTGCAAGAGATTTCCCTCTTTCCGCCCTCTGTGGCAGAGGTAGAGACCGCCATACCCGCGTTCATCGGCTACACGCAAAAGGCCGAAAAAAAAGGAGAAAGTTTGCGAAACAAGCCTACCAGGATTTCCTCACTATTGGAATACCACACCTGGTTTGGAGGAGCCTACGATATCACTAAGGTTGACGTAGTAGTAGATCAGGACAATAACTATGCGGTAGATTCCATCAAGATCGACAAGCGATTTTACTTGTACGACGCCATACGCCTGTTTTTTGACAACGGCGGCGGCAACTGCTACATCGTTTCTGTGGGCGACTACAAGGCAACCGTTCAGAACGGCAACGATGCTGATCCTGTAGCCAATCCCGGCCTGAAGGTGGGCCTCAAGGCGGTAGAGAAATACGATGAACCTACTATGCTGATCTTCCCGGATGCCGTGCTTATGGCTGACACCGACCTTTTCTCGCTTCAGCAGGCCGCACTTGCCCAGGCAAATAAGCTGCAGGACCGCGTAGGCGTTTTCGACCTGAAACAAGGCGACGAATGGAAGGACGATGTGGAGAAATTCAGGAATGGCATTGGCATTAACAACCTGAAATACGGCGCTGCTTATACGCCCTGGCTCATTTCCTCCTACACGAAAACAGCTGACTTCAGCATTTTCAAAGACAATGTAAAAGACAAAGCCAGCGCGAACGTAAACCTGGCGGGCATCACCGCGAACAGCGAACTCAATCAACTCGTTGTCAACACCAACACATCGATAGCAGATACCACCGCCTTAGATGCCGATCTTACCGTCCTGAAAGACGGGCAGCCTACCCTTGAGGACCGGTACAAGGCGCTTCGCACCACGCTGGTCAATTCAGCCGACGACGCCACCGCTGAAACCAATCTAACGAACTTGATAGGTTTTCTAAGGGCAATGGCCGTAACCTTTCCCAATTGGAAAACAAAACTCAAAGGCAAAAACGTGCTGAACGATCTGGATTCGTATGCTAAAGACCAACTGAAAGCAGTGGAAGAACTGATTGCCCTGGAGAAAAATGCTGTGGTAATAGCCATCACAGGCGATGATCCCAATGCAGAATATGCATCATTAGATGCGCCCGGCTGGCTGAGCGACACCGTAGCCAATATCATTGCCAATACCGAAGATTACGACGACGGAGGTGCACTGGGCAGCAAAGACGCTTCTCTCAATGTAATCAGCGGTGTGGACAAAAACGGACTTGACGCCATTTTCGAAGGCATCATGGAGTTCATTCAATCCATTAAAGACGCCGCCAACATCCACCTGAGCAACAACCAAAAAATGCTCTACGAGACGCATTCAATCATCGGAAACATTGCCGAAAGCATAAAAAGGGAAAAAGCGAAGGTGCCTCCTTCCGGCGCCGTAGCGGGCGTATATGCCTATGTGGATAACACCCGCGGCGTATGGAAAGCCC
>CAYUJK010000600.1:0-2241 GCA_964444895.1 uncultured Roseivirgaceae bacterium | reverse complement strand
CACACCAGGTTCATGCCGTCGCGCATGGGCGTTACGAGCGCCACGTGGGCCATTCTGTAAAAGGCCGAGAGGGCCTCCAGCGGAAACGAGCGATAAAAATAGTGTACCGGCGTCCAGTTAAGTCGGCCGTATTTACCATTGATGCGCCCTACCAGCAAGTCAACCTCTTCTTTCAACTCCTGGTATTGCTCTACGCTGTCGCGGCTTGGCACCACGATCATAATCAGCGATACTTTGGTTTGGTACTCGGGATACTGCTGAAGGAAGATTTCAAATGCCCGCAGCCGCTCCGGGATACCTTTAGAATAGTCCAGCCGATCGATGCTGAGGATCAGCTTTTGATCTCCCAGGGAGGTTCTGTAGCGGATCTCCTTTTCGATGGTCTGCGGTGATGCTGCTGAGGTGGCGTATTTTTCATAGTCGATTCCCATCGGGAAGGCGTCTACCTCTATTACCCGCTTATCGCGCTCTATCCGGCCTCTTTCGTTGCTAATGCCTGCCAGGCGGCTCACCGACGAAAGGAAGTGCCGCATGTCGTCATACGTGTGAAAGCCGATGAGGTCAGAGCCCAACATGCCGAAGAGTATCTCTTTTCGCCAGGGCAGCATGCGGAATACTTCATACGAAGGAAAGGGAATGTGCTGAAAGAAGCCAATGCTCACATCCGGAAGCTTTTCGCGCAGCATTTTAGGGAGCAGGAGGAGCTGATAGTCGTGAATCCAGATGGTGTCCGTAGGGTTGGCTATTTTTAACAGCTCGGTGCAAAACTCCTGGTTCGCCTTCACATAGGCTTCAAACTTCTTATGATCATATATGGCGTATTGGGTAAAATAGTGGTATGTGGGCCAGATGGTTTCGTTGCTGAACCCCTCGTAAAAGTCTTTGATGAGCTGCTTCGAGAGAAAAACAGGCACCATGTTTTCCTTTTGGAGGTCTTCCGTGATTTGATCTTTTTCCTCCTTTTTGTTTACATACATTCCCGGCCATCCCAGCCACAGGTTATTGCCCTTTTTGTAGATAGAACCCAGGCCCGTGGCTAGTCCGCCCTCGCTGGGTTTATAGTCCAGGCTATTGGCGGTTTTGGTAATTCGGATGGGCAATCGGTTAGAAATAATGATGGTGCGCGACATGGGGTATGGGATTTTGAAGAATTATTGATTCGTAAAAAAACGACAAATACCCTCAAATTCCAATTTTGAGCAATTATTAAAGTGGCAATTTTTCGCTGCCACACCCCTTCCGATTTACACAATAAATAAGTAAAAATACTTATTTTTGTATTTTTTTCAAATTGAGGTGCAATTGGACTAAAATGAGCCTTTAATTTCCAAATTTAGAACAATTTTAAATTTTTACCCTACTGTTGCATCGTGTTTTGAAATAAGTATATTTACGTACTTTTAAAAAAGAATATATTAGGTAAAAATACGTAAAATTAAATTTGATCGGTATGACAAACGCACAAGTAAAATTAGTTCAGGGTACTTTCTCCAAAGTGGCCCCGATAGCCGATAAAGCGGCTGAGATTTTTTATGCAAAACTCTTTGAGCTCGACCCCACGCTGAAACCCTTGTTCAAATCAGACATCAAAGACCAGGGAAGGAAGCTTATGGCCATGATAGCGGCAGCGGTAAACGGGCTGGATGACCTGGAAAAGCTGGTGCCGGTAGTACAGGGCTTAGGCAAAAGGCATGTGGACTACGGCGTGACGCCCGACCATTATGACACCGTAGCGGCTGCCTTGCTCTACACCCTGGAGGTAGGGCTGGGTGACGACTGGACGCCCGAGGTGAAACAGGCCTGGGTAGAAGTGTACACCGTACTGGCCACGACTATGAAAGACGCCGCTTACAGCGAAGCATAAGAGTAAATCCTAAAATGATACAACGATGAAAACAATCCACAAAACAACAATTTTGCTCAGCACTTTAGCTTTTCTTTTTTACGCCTGCGTCACCCCACTTCCTGAAGAGGGTGGGGGCTCAGCCAAAATGTACTCGGTAGAGGAAGCCCTTGAGATTTTGGCTAAGGAAAACGACGTAACGCGCACGCTGTACACCAAGGCTATCGTGGGCAGCGGGCAGAAACAGGGAATGAAGTTTGACGAAGACTGGGAAAAGGGAGATGTAGAGGCGGGGCCCCTACCGGCGCTCTTTCTCAGGGGCGTTTCTGCCGATATTCAGAAAAAAGGCGAAGTACCGCTGGGGCTGTTCCTGGGCTCGGACTTTCCCGTGCGCAAGT
>CAYUJK010000599.1:0-2248 GCA_964444895.1 uncultured Roseivirgaceae bacterium | reverse complement strand
TACCGCTTGCCCTCAATCTCCCGGACTTTTAACTCATATTTCAGCAAATCGATTACGCTCATCTCTTGCTCTCACTTGTGGGCTTTTGAAAAATCCTAAGAAGCATCTACAGCTTTCGCCTGCTGTTTCATCAGTTCCCGGTTCAGCGGCACCTTTATCAAAATCAAAAATCCCATCCCTACGAGGAAATAAAGGCCCAACGCAATGGTACTATTGCGCATTCCTCCGGTTAGTTGCTCGATGAGGCCATAAGAAAACGTTCCCAACACGATCGAAATCTTATCCAATACGTCGTAAAAACTGAAATAGGAAGTCTGATCTATGGTGTCCTGGGGGATAAGCTTGGAATAAGTAGCGCGGGAAAGCGATTGTATCCCCCCCATCACAAGCCCAACTACCACCGCAAGGGCATAAAACTGCTGGGCGCTGGTGACAAAATACGCAAAAAGGCAAATAAATATCCATATAAACACCATGGTAAGCAACGAGAGCTTATTGCCGCGGGCCTGTGACAACTTTGCGAACAGGAAAGATCCGACAACGGCCACTATTTGAATAATAAGGATGGTCATGATGAGCTTACCCCCTGGCAACCCAAGCTCCTTACTTCCAAACAGCGCCGCCAGGTACATCACGGTTTGCACACCGGTATTATAAAAGAAAAAAGCCACCAGGAAGTTCTTCAGCACTGAATGCCCTTTTACTACCTGCCACACCTTCAGCAGCTCACGGTATCCCTTTCTCACAAGATGTTCCTTGTCAATTCCTTCGCGGTAGTTCGACGGCAGGTAATAGAACGTAATCTGCGAAAAGCCGATCCACCATACGCCCACCAACACAAACGAGAATTTGACTGCTGTACCGCCTTCGGAGAAGCCAAACCAACCAGGAAATTCAATGGATAGAATATTGAATACAAGTAACAGGATACTCCCTATATATCCCAGCGAATAGCCTCTGGCACTATATATGTCGTATTTGTCCGGGGTAGAAATTACTGGTAAAAACGAATTATAAAAAACCAGGCTCCCGGCATAGCCGAGGCAGGCGGTCATGGAAAAGAGGATCCCCCACTCAATATTTGGTCCTTCAAAGAAATATAAGGCAATACATGACGCTCCGCCCAGGTAGGTAAAAAACTTCATAAAGACTTTTCGTTTTCCACCGTAGTCGGCTATCCCGGAGAGTAGCGGTGTGACCAATGCAACCAGGAGGAAAGAAATAGAAAGCGAATAAGAGTAAAGAACAGTATTTACGATTTCAAACCCGAAAAAGCTAACCCGGTCGCCAGGCAACATGCCCTTGGTCACTTCTTCATAGTAGACTGGAAAAATAGTAGAACTGATGACAAGCGAATAAACCGAATTTGCCCAGTCGTACATACACCAGGCATTCACAACCTTCTTAACATTCTTAGTCATAAACAAAATGGTAAAGGCAAAAAAAAACCTTCTCAAAGGTATGAGAAGGTTTTGAATTAAATACTATTTGCTATCTATTCTTCAACGTCTCTGATAGAAGCATACATGAGCTTTCTTGCATTAGCTTCCCTCAGTTCCTGCTGCACATCACTGATAATTCCCATTTTGGTTTCCACGTCCACCTTCATAGAAATCGTGATCTGATCTCTTTCAAATTCGTCCTTCTTGTCTTTCTCCTGGTTTACCCAAAGCACTATGTCTTTTACCCCGATAAATACGTCGTTTGCCTGTATCTTAGGCTCCGTTCCGTATATTTTGGGCTGCTTGGGCTTCCCTATGTACAAGTGGCTTACCAGTGACTTTTTTTCCAGCTTCCTCAATTGAGTGGCCCTGGGTATCTCCTGCTTTACCTTTATTTCGGTTTCCCTTAATACGGTGGTAACCATAAAGAAAAAGAGAAGCATGAAAATAATATCCGGCAGCGAAGAGGTCGGAATTTCCTGGCTCGTAGCCGTTTTCTTTTTAAACTTCGACATATCAGTTCCCTCCTACTTTTGATGGTTCTGCAATAGATATCGCCATCGGGATACCTTCCCTGGAGATATCATACTTTCTACGGTCTTCGGGGTTCTTCCGGTCAAGATTCCTGAATTGCTCCGCTGTGATTCCCACTCTCTCGGCGTAAATCTCATAATACGCTCCCTGTAGCTCATCCAGTATAGCTATGTAAGTCTCGTAGCTTGTACCCCGGTCAGCTTTAAAAGAAACTACAGCCTCGCCAGGATGATCGGAAGATTCCGGATTTCGCTTTACCTGAGCCCTCATTG
>CAYUJK010000598.1:0-2261 GCA_964444895.1 uncultured Roseivirgaceae bacterium | reverse complement strand
TGTTTGATTCAAGCATTGGCTTGCCCCATTTTAAACCTTCTTTTGCTTCCGGTGCTACGCTTCTTAAAATGGAGCGCAGTTCTTCGAATTTAGCCCGGGCTATTTCGGGCAATTGCTTTATGTACTCTTCTACCGTTTCAGGTTTCTTTTGGTTCATAACTCTCACCATGATTAGTAAACTATTTTTCTCTTTTTCATCAAGTACATGAGAGACAATTTGCCTCTCATGTAATGTTTATTTTAGCTCTTAATTTTTTTCAACAGGAATACAAAATAAAATTGTAAGTGTTCCATTTTTAGGTGGTTCAGGGTAAATTTGATACGGTATTTTATCAGCTGGTCTATATCCCATTGAAGGAATTCCTTCTCCATAAATCCAGTTCCAGGCCATTGGAATCTCCTGAGGTTTTAGCTTAAATCTGGCGACATAATGTTTACCAGATGGTATTTTGGTTTTTCCAATGATACCGCTTACTTCAGTATCCTCAGGAATGCTTATACACACACTTAATCGCTGTTTGTCTTCCGGTGTTATCTCCGGATCGTCATAGTGAATGACAATGGATTCAGGCTGATGTTTAAGTAAATCGTTTTCCCCTGCCCAATCATACAATTGTTTAAACAGCTTTTCATAAATACCTGCATTGTTCTTGTATGAGCCTATATGTTTAATATAAGCTATGGTTTTTTCGGGCAGTGATTGAATGTTTGCTTCTACTAATTGTTCCATATTGTTATAATTTTTGAGTTCGGAACAAAAGTATTTTGCCTTAAAATCTGAAGTTTGACGAATATTGCTCTTTTGTTTTTTTAATGCAGAAGGTGAAATGTTGAAATGCGAAGTAAACTGTCGTGAAAAAACAGATAAATCATTAAAACCACATTCCATTGCAATTTCGGTAATCGAAGTCTCAGGCTTTAATCGCAATAGGTAATTGGCGCGTTCTAATCTGATTCGTTGAATAAACATAAAAGGGGATTCACCTACAAAAGCATTAAATATTCTTGAAAAGTGATATTTTGAAAAACAGGATACCTTGGCTAAATCTTCGAGGCTTATTGAGGCATCAATCTTATCATCGATATAATCAAAAACCTTATTAAGCCGTTCTATATAATGCATTTTATTTTGCTTCATATTCCAATAAGACATTTCCCGACTTGAACGCTTGCACGTTCATCAATACCAATTTATGCTGATGCCCGCTCTCGGCAAACAGCGGATTGCCGCGCCCCAAAAGAACCGGATTAATCATAACGCGATATATATCTATTAAGCCATTGTTCATGAGGCTATGGCTCAGGTGAGCACTGCCCAGTATTAACATGTCTTTTTCCGATTGCTGTTTCAGGCTTGAAACGGCGGCCACAGGATCATCCCGGTACAGAGTGGTGTTTTCCCAATCAGCCTGCTCCAGGGTGGTGGAAAATACATGCTTGCTGAGTTCATTCATCCTTTGTGCAATCAAGGGGTCGTTGGTAAGTGCCTGCTGGCTGGGCCAGTAAGCCGCCATTTGTTCATAGGTTTTTCGGCCAAAAATCAGATGCTCGACCGCATTTAGTTGTTCAAGGGCAAAGCGGTTAAATTCCTTATCCACATGATGCCAGGCAAGGTCCCCGTTTTTACCCTCAAAGAAGCCGTCAAGGCTCATCATATTAAAGAGTATCAGTTTACCCATAGCGGTTATTCCTGGTGAACGCTTAATCCATTGCCATCGGGGTCAAAAAAATGGGTAAACTGCCCCCAGGGCGTTTGGGATATTTCCCCTTCTACAAAACCACTATCCGTGAAAGTGCCATAGGCAATGCTGTGCTCCTCCAAAGTTTTCACAAAAGCGTGAATGTCCGCTGTTTTAAAGATCAAGCCATGCATGGTACCCGGTTTCATGGCTATTTCGGGAAAGGGAAAGTGTTGAACCAGGGAAATGGTTGTTGAAGATCCCGGCAACTTCATCTGTACCCAGTAGTTGTGTTCGTCCATAGGGTTTTCCACCATCAGTTCAAAACCGATGTTCCGGTAAAAAACTTTTGACTTTTGCTGGTCGCTTACCGGTATGCTTATTACTTCTATGCTATTCAGAGCTCTTACTCCTGAAGTGTTTAAAGATTACTCAAAATTTCTGTAAGCTCTGTCGGCTTTGTCAGCATGGGCCAGTGCCCACCGTGCAATTGATGAAGAATCACATGGCCGTAAATGGTGACCCAGCTTTTCGAGCTGTTTTTTCAGATCGTCCCGGATCCATGCGCCCATCCAGGCACCC
>CAYUJK010000597.1:0-2263 GCA_964444895.1 uncultured Roseivirgaceae bacterium | reverse complement strand
CCGGGGGCTATGAAGACTCTGTCGCAAAAACGATTGCGGGGGCAAAAGACATGGATCACATAGCCACTATGATGATCAGGCAAAAGCGTGGTGAAGAACTGAAGGAAAAGCTTAACAACTACGCTACTTTTTTGGCAGGTGTTACAGGGAATACAGAAATTTTTCAACCTATAGCATTCGACGGCAGGGAACACCCCTACTACAGCAGGCTCCCCAATCAAAGGGACAAAAATTTCAGCCAGTTGTATTTTGAAAGCACACCGGCAGCGGGTGGACTGGCTTCTTTCAGCCAGCTCCAAAGTAAGGTGATGGACTACGAAACAGAGGCATTGAACATACTCGCGGCAAAAGTAGGTGCGCGCGACGTAAGCTTTGACAATATTGTGCCGCTTATTGTGCCTGAGTCTAAATACGTAGCTGCAGGCGCCGTATTTAAGGCAGAAATGTATGCAGCAGCATCTGCATCGAACGTAACGCCCGTCATGAGTTTCGACAATACACCTATTACCGTGAATGAAAACGGTATTGGTACATTTTCTTTTAAAGCTTCAGGCGGAAACTATGACAAGGATGGCAGGATAAAGAAGACGATTAACGCCAAAATTGTGATCAATGATGGTGAGTATACCACACCGTTCGAATATTTTGTGGTAAAGCCGGTTGTTCAGATCCAGTCAGCATCTGTTCAGGCGCTTTACTTAAACTGCGGAAACGACCTCTTCGTAAATGTGCCTGCTCTGGGCGAGGCGTATAACCCCACTTTCAGAGCCAGTGGTGGAGATGCCTTAAAAGGCGCGCAAAAAGGTAGAGTAACGGTTATTCCCACAGGAAAAAAATTGACCCTTTCTGTATATAGTGATGGCACATTACTTGACAATGTAGAGTTTAGTGTTCGTGGTATTCCCAAGCCGGATATTGTGCTGAAAGGGGACGGCGCCGATGTAGATGAGAAGAAAGGTGTCACTACTCCTCCAAGGGAATTAACCATGTTGGCGATTCCTGATGATGATTTCAGAACCATGCTACCCAATGATGCCCGCTACCGAATCGGTGAGTGGGAGATTATCTGGGCCAGAGGCTCAAGGGCAGTGGAGCGACAGACTGTGAACGGACCTTCCTTCAGACTACCAGCCAGTTGGCGACAAATGCGTGCCGGAGACAGGATCGTAATTGAAGTGAAGCAGGTGCAAAGGAGGAATTTTAGGGATCAGACAGAAAATGTTGTAATTGGTGCTGGCCAGAGGGTGAAGCAGATACCAATTAACTAGTTAATGCGAATTTAAACAGGTAGTTATGAAAAATTTCAAGTTTTTGGTGGTGGGAATTTTGATGGCAGCTTCCGTGGGAAGCTTGTCAGCCCAGGAAAACCAGATGTCCTATAACGAGAACTCTGTGTATCCTATTCCTTTTGCCAACCAGATGTACAAAAAAACTGTATGGAGGAGGATGGATTTAAAGGAGAAGCAAAACTCGCCATTCTTTTCTACGAGTAATGAAATTACCAGGATACTGATTGATGCTGTAAAGGACGGTATTTTAGATGTGTACGAGGATGATTCTTTGAACAAGAAAATGTCTAAAGAGAAATTTCTCGAAAATCTAAAACTTCCGGAGGAAGACAATGCTGATGCCTTTGGCGGAGGATTTGGCGATACAGGAGGCTGGGATGATTCTGGCTGGGGTGATGATGGTGGCGGCGGCGCTGCACAACAAGCAGGCCCTCAATATTATGACGCAGCCGAATTGACTATTCTTCATATCAAAGAAGATATGATTTTCGACAAAGTAAGATCAAGGCTGTATTACGACATCCAGGCTATCCAAATGATTATTCCGGCAGAGGCTGTGGCTACAGGTATTGAGCAATCTGTGGGAGTTTTCAAATACAAAGACCTCGAGCGGTTATTTAGGTCTATGCCTAACAGGGCAATATGGTATAACCGGCAAAACACTGCCGAACATCGCAATATGGCTGATGCCTTTTTGTTGAGGTTGTTCAGTGCGAGGGTTTACAAAGTATCTAACCCAAGAAACGATCAAATAGCCGATATTTATTTAGATCCGAAAGCGGCACTTTTGAAATCGCAGCAGATAGAACACCAGCTGATAGAGTACGAGCATAACTTGTGGGAATACTAAGAAGCTACAAAATAATAAAGCGGGAGGCTGTCTGAAAAGCAGCCTCTTTTTTTATTTTAAAAAATTGCTTTTTTGCATTTACCTTTCAAATTATGTGATAAAATTAAGAACTTTTTACAAAGGT
>CAYUJK010000596.1:0-2270 GCA_964444895.1 uncultured Roseivirgaceae bacterium | reverse complement strand
GCGGTAACAGCGGAAAACTTGATGACATACTCTCCCTGAAAGGCAAAGCGAATGGTGTCAACCATGCGAGTTGACCTGCCAGTGCCATAATCCCACATCGAAACGGTGCCCGGCGTATTGTTTCGCAATATCACGGTGTTTCCTCCTTCGTCAATGCTGTACTCCTGGATCACCTCATAGTTGATCTCAGATTTCGAAAGCATCGTTCCCAATTCATAGTCGTCTTGCTGGCAGGCGGTGATCAAAAACACCGAGGCCAGCAGGAGTGAAAATAATATCTTAAATGTCTTCATATCTCTAATTTTAATAGGTGAAAAACGGCTACCAGCCCTCATTTTGCTTCAGTACTCCATTGGACAGCGTGATCTGGTTGTAGGGGATCTGCTGTAGCCCTTTTGTCGCGTTGATGTTAGCGGCGGTAATCGTTTTCGTGGTCGACACCCCGCCATTAAGCAGGGTAGTGCTTTCGGCAATCGTATTGGCCGCCACGCCTACTCCCTGTCGCAATAGATCCCAGTACCGGATTCCCTCAAAAGCGAATTCTAAACGGCGCTCAGTCATGATATTGGCTGCATTAACCGGCAAGGCCGAGAAATTCTCACCATAAGCCCTTTGCCTTACCTGATCAAAATAGGCCTGTGCATTCGGACTGCCCAGCTCGGCAGCCATCAGTAATACATCAGCGTAGCGAATAGCCACGTAATCCTGGTATTGACCGATCATAAAGTTGGTAGCATTGTGGTTAATCACCGGGAGGCTGTTACCCTCTTCATCCACCATGGGCGAGTATTTTTTTACGTAATAGCCTGTATACTCCCGCTGCCTGTCGACGTCGAAATCGATCCCCTCTTCATCAATGGCGATAATGGATGCCACTTTGCGTAAGTCGGTATCGCTGTAGGCGTTCCACAGGTTTGAATTAACGGTAGCGCCGCCCCAGCCATTTCCGTAGGGATAGTGAAACTGCTCGCGTATTCCAAACATGACCATCCAGTGATTACCGTCGGTATTTCCGTCGTAGTCACTTGTATAGGTATACTTTATGGCAAATACCGTTTCCTGATTGTCTTCCCCGGCATAGTCTTCTACCGAGGCAGCCGGCCACAGGTGGGCAAAGTCTTCCACCAGCCCGAATCCGCCGTTGGTGATAACATCCTCCAGGTAGGCCAAAGCCTGCGACTGGTTCACCACGCCCACGAGATCAGATTGCGAGTAATATCCGGTATAATAAAGGTATACCCTGGCCAGCAGGGCCTCCGCAGCCCACTTGGTCACTCTGCCATAGGTGGCCGTCGGCTGCTCAGTATACGCTACGCTCTGGAGATTATCAGCCGCAAACTTGAGATCTTCAGCTATCACCTTGTACACATCATCGGGGTCTGCCTGGGGCAGGTTTTCGATAGAGGGCTCGGTAAGCAGGGGGATGTTCCCCCACAGCCGCACCATATCGAAATAGAGATAGGCACGGATAAATCGCGTCTCGGCTTCATACGTATTTCGTAGCTCCTCATCTCCACCCCAATCGATCTGGTCCATTTTCTGGAGCAATATGTTGGTACGGTAAACGGCCCGGTAGTAGGCAGCCCAACTGGCCTGAAAAAGATTCAGGTCCGAAGCGGAGCGGTTCTTATCGAACTCATCCATCATCTGATAGCCGAATCCATCTGCATTTCCTGTGCCGCCATAGCAATTGTCGGACATCACCTCCGAGGCAATCGGAAAACTAATTCCATCCGACCACACCGTTTGCAGGCCGTCATAGCAACCTACCAAGGCAGTATAGGCGTCTTCAGGAGTGCGGTAAAAATTGCCGTCAGTCAGTTCGGTAATGGGCTCGGTATCCAGGAAGTCTTCACTACAGGCTACCATGCCCAGCATACCTACAAGAAGTATATATATATTCAATTTTTTCATTTGCTTAATTTTTTTGGTTAGAACTTCACATTCAATCCGAGCATGTACGTTCGCGGGCGCGGATAATATCCCAGGTCAACACCGGAAGAAAACCGGTACACGTCGCCTTCCTGGATGCCATACCCGATTTCTGGATCCATGCCTTCGTATTCTGTGAAAGTGTACAGATTGAGCACCGACACATACAGTCTCACCTGGTTGGCAAACTTCTTATCGAGCAGGTTAGAAAAGTCATAACCCAGGGTTACGTTGTTGATCCGCAAGAAGTCCCCATCATGAATATAGAGGTCAGAAAAATTGGTCCAGTTTCTTGAGTCTTCCGTCACGCGAGGCATTCTGTCAGAAGAGCCCGGGCC
>CAYUJK010000595.1:0-2273 GCA_964444895.1 uncultured Roseivirgaceae bacterium | reverse complement strand
TCCCCTTTCGCTTTATCAAAAGCCTTACCCGTCAGAATATCAAAAACTTCATCAAGCAGAACTTTCTCAATCGCGAAGAGCCGGTGTACAAAAAAGCCCTGTCCATAGGCTTCGGAGTATTCATGGGTATTTTTCCTATTTGGGGCTACCAGCTAATTGTGGGTATCGCGCTTTCTCATCTGATGAAATTGAACAAGGCGTTGTTTGTGGTGGCTGCCAATATCAGCATACCGCCAATGATTCCTTTTATCATTTTTTTCAGCTATAAAACCGGGGCTTACCTGGTAGAAGATCCCAATCACGATTTTTTCTTCGAGCAAGGCATTACCCTGGAATCGGTAAAGGACAATCTGATCCAATACCTGGCAGGCGCGGTGGTTTTTTCAATAGCAATGGGAATAGCGGCAGGCATTATCTCCTACTTTATCTTATTGATAAACAGAAAGCTGCGGCTGCGCAGAGAAGGTGTTGAGATTTGATGTTTTTGATTATCAGTTGCTTAGGGCTCTTTGAATAATACCTTTATGTTGCTTATTTTTGTTAATAGGCTTTTATATAAAAGGACAAGAATATGCAACACCAATTGATCATCACACTTGACGACAAAGTCTCAGAGGAATATGCAATGAACTTTCTTAGAAATGTAAATTTCATAAAGTCTATAAAATTAAAAGGGAAACGCAGTATCACCGATGTAGATGAGGTATCACTTATGTCTGAAAGCGCTTTAGCTGAAGACTGGCTTTCAGAAGAAGATAGTCGTTGGGACGAAGTGTTATAACATGGCAAAATACAAAAAGGGTGACGTGGTAATTATCAAATTCCCATTCACTGACTTAAGTAGTGCAAAAAAAAGACCGGCATTAATCATTTCAAATGATACTGTTAATCATCTGGGTGATTATCTTTTGGTGCAAATAACCTCAAAAAGCAAAGAGGATACCTTGTCTCTACCAATAGGACGAACAGATTTTGCAAAAAATGAAGAATTACCTCTACGAAGTTTTATTAGAGTTCACAAAATATTTTTGCTTAATGAAAGATTGATAGTGAATAAAGTTACGAGAGTAAATGATTTCTTCCTCGAAAAATTGATCCTTAAGGTAATAGAGCTTTTTAAATGAAATTGTTTCTTGAAACAAAGATAGTCCAACACGGCAGTCCACGGCATCCATGCAAAAGCTGACACTGGTATTCATACTAATTCTGCAAACAAGCCTCGGTTTTAGCGCTTTTACTCAATCCGTTAACATCCTCGTCATTACCGGTGGGCGCGAAATTCCCCGCGCTGAGTTTCTACCTATGTTCGATGCCATGGAGGGCATCAGCTGGGAAGAGGCTGTGCAGCCCAAAGCCAATGAAATGATTGAGCAGGGAAAGGGGGATCAATACGATGTGCTGGTATTCTACGACATGTATGAGGAGATCACACCTTCGCAGAAAAAGGCTTATGTTGACCTGTTTAAAAAAGGAAAGCCCGCTTTGTTTTTGCATCATTCACTGGTCTCGTATCAACATTGGGACGAATTTGAAGAGATCATCGGAGCCCGTTACTACGACTCCACCCGGCTCAAAGGCTTAAGGCCAGAAGGAGGCTTCTCTACTTACCGGCATGATGTAGAAATTCCCGTGGAAGTCATCCGCACAGACCACCCCGTAGTGCGAGGCGTAGAAACCACCTTTACACTTTTCGACGAAGCGTATAGCAATTTTTATGTGTACGAAGAGTTGGTTATTCCCATATTGAAAACCACTCACCCTGATAGCGACGAGATAATTGCCTGGGAAAACCGGTATGAAAATTCTTCCATTATTTACCTGCAGCCCGGTCATGGCTTGTCCATTTTCAACGACAAAAATTACCAGAAGCTCATCCACAACGCACTGATCTACCTGAAAGGGACTTCTTTGGAATTTTCAGAAGAATGAGTTGACAAGATCATATCAGAAGCCTTCTCGGCAATCATCATCACGGCGGCGTTGGTATTCCCGGAAACGATCTCTGGCATTACAGAAGCATCTACCACGCGCAAGCCTTCAATGCCATGTACTTGTAGTGATTCATTGACTACGGCCTCGGTGTCGGTACCCATTTTGCACGTGCCTACCGGGTGGTAAATGGTTTCTGCCGACCTGCGGATGTGAGCTGCCAGTCCATCTTCCGAAGGGTCCGTTGGTGTAATGAATGAGTGATGGAGTGGTGCAAATGCCTCGGTTCGCATTACCTCAATCGCCTTTTTTCCGCCGGCCACTAAGGTCGATAAATCAGATTC
>CAYUJK010000594.1:279-2274 GCA_964444895.1 uncultured Roseivirgaceae bacterium | reverse complement strand
AAAATGGATGCAAAGCTTCGATGCTGTGATGGGGCTTGACTTTTCCGGAGAGCAACACGAAGAGGCTGCCGAAGACGCTTTCGAAAGGAAGAGTAGCCTGCTGAAAGCCGCCATGGCCAAGCTTCCTGGTTCGCAAAAAACCGCCTTTATACTTCATCACTATGAAGGGCTGAAATACCAGGAGATAGCAGAAGTGATGAAAGTATCTGTTTCTTCGGTAGAGTCTTTGATATTCCGCGCCAGAAAAAACCTGAATAAAGACCTTGAAAATGCTTACTAATATTAATCCCGTCAATAATGGAAAAGCACATTGAAGATTTGGATCAAAAAATAAACCTTCTCATCCAGGAAGAAAAAAGACAGGGTCCCTCTCCTCTCCTGGCTTCCAAAATAGAAGATGCCATTTTTGCCGGGGAGCGCCAAACTCCTATTCTGATCTTCCATCCGGCTTTTCAAACCATCCTTTCCGGAATGATCATCTTGCTATGTGCCTACCTGGGATTTGCAGCTGTACATGATACTTCTGCCACAAATTTGCCTGTAGAAAAATCGATTTACTTCAACGAGCTAAAAATGGAACCCCTGGAAAACAGGATACTGCAATGAAACTGACAAAATAAACCTATGAAAAAGCAACATATTATATTCATCGGTCTTATAGCGCTTACCGTTTTTAACATATCGGCCTTAGTCACTGTTTTTTTTCTAAAACCCCAACAAAACAAGGCGCCATACTCCGAGGAGACCTTGCAACTACCCACAGAAAAGTACGCGCTCTGGTTCAGGAATGAGCTCTCATTGACCCAGGAGCAGTTCATGGTATTCCGGGAAGCCAATAAAACCTATCATCAAAGCGGCTTTGCCATTGTCCACGAATTGGACCTGACAAGGGCTGCCCTCCTGGAAGAACTGGGAAAAGACCATCCCAACGAAAATGAGCTGCATGCCCTAAGCAAGAAAATTGGTGATCTGCATGTAGAACTCAAAACACACACCATTCGCTACTATTTAAAAATGGAAAGCGTATGTGATGCTGAACAGAAAAAACAGCTCCACAAGGTATTTAAGGCCATGATGGAAGCCGACGACAATGACGCCCTTCCGGCTAACTGATCAATAGCCGCTACCCTAATTTTTGGATGACCAGAATACAAGAACGGTTCCGCAGGGTTACCTGTTATTCCGTTTTTCACTAAGCAATAAAGCTTAAAATCATTATAAATGTATTGCACTATGAAAAACTGTTTGACAATTGCCGCGATGCTGCTACTGGTATTCCTATTCGGGTGTAGCAAAGATGAGGCCCCCGATCCGCGCCAGGTATTTGTAGGCGCCTATGAAATGGACGATTATAATACGCTTATTACCTTCGGAACAGACGATTCGCTATTTGCCGTTAGCGCCGATTCTGAAATAGAATTCTTGTTGAGCGAAGGGCTTCATGCCGACGAGTTGGTTATTGACATCGAAGACTTCACAAGCGAAATAATTCTAAAAACGCTGGGCACAATTGCTACTGGCGGCGTCTTCTCAGTTGACTTTGAAGAAGAAGTTCTTACGGAGATTTCCGGAGATGAGTTTGAGCTGTTCTTCTACTTTCCACTGACCATATCAGATGGCGGCACTACGCAAGAGCTAATCTGCAGGTTTGAGGGCGAAGGGGAGCTTAGCGGAGATGAAATAGAAATAGAATATGAAATAACTCTCTATGCGGGCGTTGGCGCAAATTACATATTTTCTGGCACGGCAACAGGGCAAAGAGACTAACCCAAAATGCCTCTTCATACATCAAACCACAATGTATAGAACACAAAAAAAAGGGAGATCAATACTCCCTTTTTTTATTTCTTCGATCATCTTAGTTGCATCCGCATTAAAAAAGAATGAGCTGTGATATAAAGGATGCTTTCATTGTCACCGAAGGCACAATTGGCCGTTGCCTGTCCGGTTTTAATGATGCCCAGCGCCTTGCCTGTACTATCAAACACCCATACG
>CAYUJK010000594.1:0-244 GCA_964444895.1 uncultured Roseivirgaceae bacterium | reverse complement strand
CATCAGGCAGGCCTTTATGGTCAGGCACGTAGCTGGTGGCATCATAGTAAAGGCGGCCGTTTTCCAGGGTGCCATCTTCTTTCACATCATATATATACCATTGGGCTTTTTCTTCATCAGAATTAGCCACGATGATTTGCTTCTCATCGGGGGTAAGTGCTACGCCATTGGGTCGAGTAAGTGAATCAACCAGCAAGATTACCTCGCCTGAAGGTCTCACCAGGTACACACCCTGGAATGGAAT
>CAYUJK010000593.1:0-2280 GCA_964444895.1 uncultured Roseivirgaceae bacterium | reverse complement strand
CTGCCGACTCAAAAG
This sequence comes from uncultured Roseivirgaceae bacterium, assembly GCA_964444895.1. Classification (GTDB taxonomy): domain Bacteria; phylum Bacteroidota; class Bacteroidia; order Cytophagales; family Cyclobacteriaceae; genus CAJXNP01. The sequence continues at coordinate 2,265 of CAYUJK010000593.1, read as the reverse complement.
CAACGTGAAAGGTAAGCTGATGCGAGGCGCTAAAGTCCGTTATCTGAAATTCGGGTCTGTGGTAGAATTCGCACACCACCCGCCCGGTTGAATCTGCCAGGAACATCATATAGGGCGCCTGTTCCATCTCCCACACTACGCGCAACCCCAGGTTTTCGCAGTACCAATCCCTCATTGCCCGTGGATCGGCAACGTTAATGGCAAAATGTTCAAAAACCATTATCGAAGCTCTTTAAGCGGAACGCCGTCCATGTCTGTAAAGGCTTTGTTTTCGCCAGCCATACCCCATACAAAGCGATAGCTGGCCGTGCCTGCGCCAGAGTGAATGGACCAGGGCGGCGACACCACCGCCTCTTCATTTTTCACCACTATATGGCGGGTTTCCTGCGGCTGGCCCATGAAATGCACTACCACCTGGTCTTCGGGCAGATCGAAATAGAAATACACCTCCATGCGCCGTTCGTGCGTATGCGGCGGGAAGGTATTCCAGATACTCCCTACTTCAAACTCGGTAAAGCCCATTACCAACTGGCAGCTTTGAATCCCGTTTTCGTGAATGAACTGGTAAATGGTGCGTTCGTTGCAGGTCTCTTTAGCTCCGAGACTCACTTTGTTGGCCTCCTGCCGGGTTGCCAGCGTAGTGGGGTAGGTCTTGTGGGCAGGGCATGAATTGATGTAGAATTTAGCAGGCGTTTTCGCGTCGAGGCTTTCGAACGCTACTTCCTTTACGCCCATGCCAATGTAGAGAACATCCAGGCCGTTTACATTGTATTCTTTGCCGTCTGCTGTCACCTTTCCACTTCCCCCGGTGTTGATCACGCCCATCTCGCGTCTCTGCAGAAAGAATTCCGACTTGAGTTCATCATACACGGGCAATTCGATCTTCTTACTGCCAGGCATAGCGCCGCCGTATACAAAACGATCGTAGTGGGTGTACACCAGTTGTATCTCACCTTCCACCATGAGGCCATCGCTGTGAAAATCTTTCCTCAACCTGGCGGTGTCATAAGCTTTTACATCTGCCGGGTGAACTGCATATTTTATTTCCATAGTTTTATTGTTTTTTCAAGGCAGCCAAAATAAGGCTTTCGTGTATAACATACCTTAGCTCCGCCATCTCTTTTGTACTGTTTCGCTAAGAATTAAACAAAAGTAGGAATTGTAGGGACGCCAGATTATTCGCAAATTAACATATACAGCGCAGTTTACTTCCCTGCGCTTGCCGGTATTGCCCCACTCGTCAAAACAAAAAAAGGGGCTGTTAAAGCCCCTGTGTTTCAAAAAATCTTATTACCCTGTGTGTGATGTCTTTCTATACCAGAATGGCCAGGCTGATCAGCGATCCGCTTATTTTGAGATTGCGCTTATCGGCTTCTGACTGGTTTAGTTCGAATTTTATCCGTGAACTCTCCTCCACGAAATTGATGGCGGCGCCTTTCTTGGCGGACCCCGGCGAGTCGGTTACGATGAGCGTAGACTGTACCTGCCCGGCGCTGGAGATGGCCCCGAGTTGAGAAGCGAGATTATCGCTTACAAACAAAATATGGCACTTTTGGATTTCACTTACGGAGTTGAACTGCTTCACTATGATGTTCATGCCCTGGGTTTGCTTTTTCGCCTCGGCCATGGTTTGAAGCTCCTTGTAAATGCCCGACTGCCCCATTACCCCGATAACAAAGTCGCCCGACATCATGTCGTCGGGCCATTTTATGTACCGGCTAAAGTTGTAGATAAACAAGCTTTGGAATTTTTCTTTCTGCGCAAAAGAAAAACCTGGAGCAAACATCAAGATCAAAAATGCTCCAATTAAATATCTTCTTCCCATTGTAGTTTTCTGTTAGTATTTCTAAACAAAAATACCTAATTCTAATCAATTAGTTAACCATTTTCAAACCAACAACCATAAAGCGTCGGTAAGATTCTATACAATTTCGACAAAAGATAAAAGCACCCCTCCTTTTTCCTAACCTGGACACCCGCCGAAGCGAATTCGGAAGCTTGTCCAAGTTAGATATGGCTATTATTTTAAGTGAAGTCAACCAGAGGGTTATGAGTTGCCAAAGTCCATAAATTTTGCCTAAAAGTGTTTGCCACCGGGCAGCATCAAAAGGTTATGGTCCCGAACGTATCCCTGCCTGTTGTCAATTTCAACTTTCACCCACGCTTCTCCAGCGCCAATCACCTTCAACTTGTTTCCTCTCTTTACCTTCTCCACGAGATCAGCCCCCGCAGAAGGGCTATCCATCACGATCACCTGGTCATTTT
>CAYUJK010000592.1:0-2284 GCA_964444895.1 uncultured Roseivirgaceae bacterium | reverse complement strand
CTCAAGCATCCATTGTCCGTTTTTGTCGTCGTCTCTCCAGATCGAGAGGGAGCTTTCCTCAATACCCGCTATTTCACGTGACAGGTAGTTAATTTTCACTGAAGTTGGAAAAGCGGAATTGCGATTCTCAGGGCTAAATTCATATTGTCGCATGATACTTCCCCCCGATACACCCGGAATAACCCGGTTTCTGCGGATAATGGTCGACCTTCCGAAATCGCCCGGCGTGCCAAAGAAAATCCCCAATCCGGCCAGGTTGTCGTTTACGTCGGGGCTATTGATAAACCGGTCCGTGGCACGGATGGCGCCTTCGGTTCCATAGACGTAGCTGTTTTCATGCTCACCGGAGAGAGTTCCCGAACTGCCCAGCAACAGGTTGTTGCCGTTTAAAAACAGGTTCCCTTTCGTGAAAATAAGTTGGCCACTTATTGAAATGGAGTCATTCAAAATCAAAATACCTCCCGGCTTATCGATTTCCGCATTTCCGAAAGTAAGACCTTTTCCGGTCAGGTATTGATCGCTTTTACCGTTAAAAAGAATCCTTCCTGCACCATCTGGATTTATCAACTGGCTTTCCATCCGATTAGTTAATGATTGGTAAAAAAACAACTGCCCATCATTGTTAATTGCCCCGCCTAACGAATCGGTATAAGCATCGTGAATGTGTACTTTCACATCTCCTACTAAAGTCACATCAACACCATGGTTGACTACCTGGGCGTAAGCTGCGATCTTCCCAAACGCTATAAAGCCGATCAGCAAAAATGCGTTCATCCATGTGCTGAATTTATCCTTGATCATAAAAAAATGTTTTAGTCGAAAAATTTTACCGTATCCTCATGATAAAGGCTAATACATAATAGGGAGGGCGGTTTTCATGTGCCATACCTCCACCCGCAGTACCAATATCAGACCCAGAATGAGCATGTTGTCCTGCCATTGAAGTAGGCAAATATCCATTTGCAGTAGGGTTACCATAGCTCATTCCACTAGCTCCATCGCGATCTGTCCACATAGCCTTCCTCCATCCCGGGTCCGCTCCAAAATCTCCTCCACCTCCGGCATCAATTAATGCCACGTGCTGATGGTTCCCATCGGCTGCAATAGTGAGCGAATGGTCATGTTGAGGCATTTCATTGACTGTTAAAATATGCTTTTCCTCTCCTCCTCTTTTGCCCTCTTTATTGCCCGGAGCATCCAAATCGCTTAAATCTCCCGGTTCGTTATAAAACATATTGCTTGGATCGTAACCAGCAATGAATCGGCCTCTCAGGTTAGGCGTATTGCGGCCGTGATAAGGGCTTTCCTGATCAGTAATATATTGCCCAATACAAAGTATCCAGCCATCAGGAACACTGGCTGCATCCCCTGCCCACATGATGATACCTCCCAGCGGCACGGTACCGTACCCCTCAAACCGGCCTTCTGTCATAATGTTGTTTTTCACCAACATTTCTCCCTGAATTGACGCATCACCCTGCACTGCTACACTATTCTCCGCTACTGTTTCCTGTACAAAATCTTCATCCCCAACTGCGAGTCTGTTAGTGATCCCTACATTTTTTGCATTGCCGACCTTGATTGTCAGGTGTTCTTCATCGACCGCATTGCTTCCCTTCCTGTATTTGGAATGCCCCAAAGAAAGCCACTGGTTTCCATCATAGTAATAGAACTCATCCTGATCGGTATCAAACACTAATAACCCTTCCGCCGGTGTGGCGATGCTTTCCCGTTGGAAAGAAGTCAATTTTGGCAACAACACTCCTTTGTCATTAGACGGGGAAGTTATTTCCAAAATAGCCGATGCATCGATCGATTTTTTGCCGATGCTAAGCCCTTCTTCCTGGGCTGTAGCCTGCAAAATCGAAAAAATTAATCCTATAAAAAGAATGATATTACGTGTCATAATTTTATTCATTTACAATGATTTCAAATGTTTTTGATTTATAACTATTCCCTTGATAATCGTAGGCTCTTACTTCGTACTGGTAATGTTGGCCTGCTTGCAGTTGATTGTCGCTGAAAAGCATCTCTTTCACCAGGCCTGTGACCGGCTTCAATGGCCCATTGCCGGCGGAACGGTACACCACAAACCCTTTGACATCATCGGGGTTGTCTGCCTTCCATCTGATCTCTGCTTCCTTTTGTCTTTTGTTGTATTTTCCTTTTAGATCTACTGAGAGTTCTTCTTGAGTTGAAATTTCAGCAGACAATACAGAAGACCTCCCCGAAAAATTACCAGAGCTGTCGATAGCTACCAGGTAATATTGATATCGTTTACCGG
>CAYUJK010000591.1:0-2286 GCA_964444895.1 uncultured Roseivirgaceae bacterium | reverse complement strand
CATTACCACCGGCCAGCCGTCTTCTGTCCATCTCACCTTTCGCACGTGCCCCATCATAATGGCATTGCTGAAGGCATTCCCACCGGTATTTGCCGGAAGTCGGGCTTGGGAGGCATAAAACCAGTCTCCGCTTTTTTCGTGTTGAAACATGGCGTTGTGAGAAAATCCCACCCATCCGGAGTGATTGTTGAACTTGTAGGGATGAGTGATTATCGGGAAAACTTCACCACCGTTGGTAACGCTTGCCCCGTTATATGCCTCATAAGGCCCCGTCACATTTTCCGATCTGCAAACCCTCGTGTTGTAGGCTACCGAAAGCTCGTCATAAGCGAGGAACATGTAGTAGTAGCCGGTTTCGGCATTGTAGATCACTTCAGGGCCTTCAGATGCCTGCCACCTGTCGCCGTTTTTCCGGGTATAGACATGTGTACCCCAGGTACTTTCATCATCGATGTCGAATTCGTTCAATGGCAGCCCCGTATCCGGATCGATTTGGATAGCGGCGATACCGCTGTGCCATGAGCCGTAAAATAGCCAATGTTCTCCCTCCGGAGTGGTGACATAGGAGGGGTCAATGGCGTTGTATTTGAAATAGCCGCTCCAGCTATTGCGCGAGGGTCTGGACCAATCTGTCCCCCTGTCAGAAACGGAGCAGACCACCATTCCTTTATCTTCCCAGGTGTTGCTTGCAAGGTCGGATGTTTCCATCATCCCGATAAAAGCCCTTTCTGTCCAGGTATTATCAAAATTTGCTTCCGTATTAGGCAGTCCGTTGCCAATGTAATTATCGATAATGATGCTGTAATACATGCGGTAGACACTGCCCACTTTTCGCACTACAGGCGCCCAGTGACCATAGACAGGGTTATCTATTGGGTCTAGGTCAACCCGGGAGCGCATGTTGTTCAGGGAATCTTTTACCCAGGCAGGTGTCTGTAGCATAGATGCGCCCCTATAGGTCCAGTTTACCAGGTCCCTGGACCGGCGACCATGAAAATGCCCGTTGCCCTCATGTGCATTTCCATACGAAGCGTTGGTGGCATACATGTAATAGTACTCACCATCAAAAACTACGCTGGGGTCATGTACATTTGCCAGGTTCCAGTTTGACCGGTTAGCCCATGAAGCTATGGATGAATAGTCATCGGGATAGGTTGGAATGCTGTACGTAGTGTCAACAGGATCCTCATCGTCAGGATCTTTTGTTTTGATGCCCGTAGGGCCTAAATCATCGTCTTTACACCCCGCGAACATCAGTGTCATAATGCCTACAGGTAAAATCAATAAGTGCCTTAATCTCATGTTTACTATATTCTTTTATTAACCCGGCGGACAGCCATTTTTCTATCTCCAAAATACTGACACACCACAATTTAACTCGTTACCTACGATCGTCTAAGCCGTCGGATAAATATTTCAAGACTTCCATATCGACGTACCAAAAATACGTCGATATGGAGTCTCAGATTTCACAGAATAAAAGTTAGTCTAACGCTACAACAGGGCGAACGGCATACCCTTTTTCAAAGAAAGCAGGCCCGTTATCTTCATTCTTATTAGCCGAATTCCCTTCCAGGTTGGGGTTGGCATTAAGGGTGCCCTGAAATATAGGGAAATATTCATGTCCCGGGATGTAGGTGTTAAACGATGAATTACTGGCGGTCTCTTCTGTAAGCTCATCGGTGTTAGCCGTGCCATCTGTTACATAGTAAGCGTGCTCAACCAACTGCTGCAAACGGCCTGCATTGTAGAAGAACCCCCAACGAAGCAAGTCGATGCCCCGTCCGTTTTCACAACCGAATTCTTTTGGGCGTTCCACGTTGGCTATTTGCTCGAACAGGTGATCAGCAGTGGGGAAATCGGCAAGCTGGAGGTCTGGAAGCGCTACACGCTGACGTACTTCGTTAATGTAGTCGATGGCCACCTGGGTCGGGCCGTTGATTTCATTTTCGCATTCTGCAGCGCGCAATAAGACATCGCTATAGCGCATCAGGCGCAGGTTTACTCCACATTGCAATCCGTTCGTAATGGAGGTGTAGAGGTTGTTTCTTGCGTTGGTAAACTTCGCGATAGATATACCTCCCTGCTGATTGTTTGACAGCGGAGTTTCGGTTATCTCCTGCTGATAAGCGATGTTTTCGCGGGGATCTCCATCAGGATATGCCGCAGTGCTCTGGCCGGTGTAGGTGTTGTATTCTGCCTCGTAGGTAACGAGTGTCCAGTACAGGCGCGGGTCGAGCCGGCCATCGGTACTGTTTTCTTTTTTGAACAGGTTATACAACCAGG
>CAYUJK010000590.1:0-2288 GCA_964444895.1 uncultured Roseivirgaceae bacterium | reverse complement strand
AGGGTTTTGTTCACGATTTCGGTAAGCTCCTCATTGCTATGGTCCGCGTAGCTGAGCTGAGCCGCAAAAAACAGGTTTTCAAACACAGTGAGTTCCTCTACCAGCAGGTCGTCTTGCGGTACATACCCAATGAGTCCTTCTACGGCTTCTTTGTCTTCGTGAATATTGATCCCGTTGATCTTTACGGTGCCCAAGATAGGCTTCCTTTTTCCCGTCAATACCTCAAAGAGCGTCGACTTACCTGACCCGCTTGCTCCCATGACGCCGATGAGCTTTCCTGATTCCTCAAACACATTGATATTGCGGAGTCCAATAACGCCCGTGCCGAAGCGCAGGGATATGTTTTCGGCTCTAAGATGAAGTTTCAGGTGAGATTCTATCTCTTTGAATCTGGAGGTAATATCGCTGTAGTAAACAGGTCTGATCTTGTCTCCCCTAATGTTACTCCCAGGGGGGAAAATATATACCGACCGGCTTTTCAATGGAACGCCATTAAGACGTATCGGGTTTATTCCCAGGTATTTAATAAGGTATATTTCTGTACCTGGCAAGTACAAGACTGCGATAAATCCCGACAACTTTTGCAGTACCATGTGGCGGCATTTGTAGTAGTCATCTTCGCTGCCATCGTCAATGATCAACACGTTTTTATTATTGAGCTCTTCGATTTCGTTTTGTACAATGAAATCGCAAATAGCCAGCACCTTACTGTAATCCGATTTAATGAGCTGAGCAATATAGTAGAGCAAGTTGGTCTGCCTCTCGGAGAGTTGACCATCCAGCAATATCAGCTCTATGATCTTGATCAGCACCACCATTTTTTGGTACTCTGTCAGCTCCATGTTGATGTGCCTGCAGATCAGCACTATGTTGGCCCAGTCTTCGATAAACTCCTCGGTAGAGGGGTCAATTTGTAGAGACTCGTCGTTTTGCTGCGGCTGTGGTTCTTTGGTGAAGTGCGAGAACTCATCAAATATTTGCAGGTAGTCTTCAATTTCTTCACTGTCTACATGGTCTGAGAGGAATTCGATGAATTTCTTTTTTTCATCTTCTGTAACACGCTCCTTGGCCACAATAGCAAAAAGTCGGGTGATTGCCTTAAGGAGCTGTTCGTTCATAAGCGAAGTGTTGGGATCTTTTTATCTAACAAAAATTCTCTCAAAAATAATCCGGTATTCGGACTGACAAAAATATAATGACTAAATATAGTATATAAAAATTTGGACTACATTTGCAGGCTTTTTTATCGATAATATGCAAGCCTTATTTGAAAAGGTAATCAATGACGTTGCCGACGCCGGATATGCGATATGCGACGACTTCCTTCCTGCTGACATTGTACAAGGTCTTAGAAATAATTTATCAGAATTGTATAGCGAAGGCGATTTGAGAAAAGCCGGAATAGGAAAGTGGAATAATTATCAAAAGGATTTGGAAATTCGCAGCGACAGGATACGCTGGCTGAGCAGTACCCCTGAAGACCCTGTGGAGCTGCAGTTGATGAATATCGTCAGGGAGTTTACCGACTATCTCAATCGCACTTGCTTTACCGGTATTCGTTCCTATGAATTTCACTACGCCGTTTATCCGAAAGGGTCTTTTTACAAGCGTCACCTGGACCAGTTTTCCAACGACCCGGGCCGGAAGTTCACCATGATATTTTACCTCAATGAAAACTGGCTTCCAGAGGACGGAGGCCAGCTGGTCATTTTTTTAAACGGACAAGAACTGGAGGTACAACCATTGGCAGGCAGGCTGGTTTTCTTCGAAAGCAGCGTGATCGAACACGAGGTTAGGCCGGCCAATCGCGAGCGAATGAGTGTTACAGGATGGCTAAAAAATGTGGAAGTAAGTTTGCCCCTCTGATTTTTGGATTGGGGAGTGGCGAAGTCATTGTAGCGGGGGTGTACCAGGAGAAGAGTAATGTGAGAACCCCTGTAGAGATCAAAGTATTCAGGATCAAGTTTTGAGAAAAATATAGTGAGGCTGTCCAGGAAGCCGGACAGCCTCTACTTTTGATCTTACTTCTCGCTCACCACCTGTCCGTAATCCTCCACCGGAATGCAGGCGCAAAACAAATTCCGATCGCCGTAAGCGGCGTCAATCCGGCTCACTGCCGGCCAGAACTTGTGCTCCGTCACAAAGGGCAGCGGGTACGCGGCTTTTTCACGCGAGTAGGGGAATTCCCATCGGTCGGCAGTGATAATAGCCTGGGTATGGGGAGCATTTTTCAGCACGTTGTTTTGCGTGTCATATATTCCTTGCTCTATTTCCCGGATTTCTTCGCG
>CAYUJK010000589.1:0-2293 GCA_964444895.1 uncultured Roseivirgaceae bacterium | reverse complement strand
TACGTCCTGCAATCACCTGTTCATCTGACCTAATTTTTCGATTTTTTTCAACCACTTTAGTCTAAATTCTTCTTTTGAAAGCCTTACGGGCCCAATGGATGTGATTCGAACTTTCTTTATTCCAATAAAATTCAAGGTCCCTTTTTTTAAAGCATTATGACTTGGGTTTCCATAAACCCACCTGTAATACCAGGCAGGTTGGTCCAATGTGCAAATTAGCCGGGCGGTTTTTCCGGTAAAACACTTGTCACTGAATAATGAATTCTCTCTCTTCTTAAAAGCAAATCCCGGCAGTAAAGTTCGGTCTAAAAAACCTTTCATTATTGCAGGCACAGAACTCCACCAAACAGGATATATCCAAACTAAGTGGTCAGCCCATTTTAATTTGGCTTGAGCATCTAGCAGGTCTGGCTCCAATTCTGTACGTTTTCTATACCCAAATTGCAGGTTTGGGTCGAAATTCAATTCCCTGATAGTAATCTCCTTTATTTCAGCATTTGATTTTTCTGCTCCTTTTTTATAGGCTTCTGAAAGCCCAAAATTGAAACTCTCCTTGTCGGGATGTCCATTTATTATGACTATTTTTTTCATCTACCTTAAAAATATTTTTTGATTTTTCTTTCAAATTGAGTACCCGTTAAACTTTCGGTTTTGAAGAACGTAAAAAGGACAAAACCAGCGGGCACAGTTAAAAAAAAGGTGTAAATAATGAACGTGCCTACACTACAAAAAATAGCTGATGCCTGCGTGCCCATTTCACCAAGGCGTAAAGCAAAATCGCCTTGCTGTTCGATAAGATAATTATGTACGGCTATTGCGTAATCGTAAAAGTGAATCGAAAGTTCATAGATAAGCCAACTTGAATAAAACCATTTCCGAACAGGTTCCCACCGCCTTCCATAAATTGACTTCCGTTGTTCTTTTTGTTCTTCCATTGTTTTTTCTGCAAATGTTTGACGAATGGAAGAATTATCATTTGATATAAATCAAATTCGGTTTTTCGGGTTCCTTATTCGGCTTAGTGTCTCTAGTGTAATCCCTAAGTAAGAGGCTATATGGGTAAGCGGAATTCGGTTGGTGATGTTAGGATATATACTTAGCAGGTGGTTATACCTTTCCTCTGCTCTATTAAACTGAATAGTGTATAATCTTTCGCAGAGCCCTAACATTGTTTCGGTTACTACTTTACTAATGAAACGTTCAAAATCATGGTGTTTCTTAGCAAGCTCGTCCATTACGTCTTTTGAAAATTCGAGAACTGTGGAGTCTTCAACGAATTCGACATAGTGAGGACTTGGCTTTTCGCTAAAAAAACTAACAATGGGAGCCATAAACTGATTTTCGAATGCAAACCAGTCCGATATATCTTTTCCGTCTTTTATATAATAGGCTCTCGCACAACCTTGGCCAATTAAGTAAGCTTTTTTCGAAAGCTGGCCTTCACTAACTACAATCTCTCCCCTTTTGAATGTGCCTACTTTTGAATGAGCGATGAACTCTTGCTGGCATTCTTTGGTGAGTGGGGAATAAATCTCTCCGATGACGTTAAAGATTTTTTCTATGTTCATTTTCTCTATTGGCTACCATTTTTCGATTTAGCGCAGTTCTGATACTATGTTTGCCATCAGTGCGCATGAAAACAAGCTGGCGGACGCACAAGGTATTCCGACGGAACTCCAGGGATTGAGAACACGTTTTTTGGCACTACGCACCTATTCTGTAAAAAGATGAAGACCTGGTAGAGAGCCTTACTGGCAAAGACCAATTCGAATGGAACACCGGAAAAACCGGGCCCGATCCTTCTATAATATTGTATTTGACAGGAGTCGCTAAAAACCCCTGAAATCCGGGCGACTCACCAAGGGCGAGAATGACCAGGGAATGGAAGCGAGTATCAGCACCAGTCCTATCGTAAACCAGATAGCGAGCGTCTTGAATTTTTCCTTGTCGGTAGGTTTGCGCTTAGCCTTTGCCGAACCAATCGTGATCAATATGATGGCGATCAACATGATGAGGCTGTGCTCCATGCCAAAAAAACGAATTTCGCGCTGACCCATGGCTTCTCCAAAGGAATGAAACATGGAAGTAACCAAGGGACTGATGGCATACAGCCCCAACCCGATGAGCAACTGCACGTGTGTAAGCGTGACCGTTAACACCCTGAGAAGGTTGTCCTTTTTGGTGAAGGGATGACTTGAAAACCAGCCCCGGTAGGCCAGAAACAGTGTATACAACAAACCGGCCAGCACCAGCCAACGCAGCAGGGAGTGCAATACTAATAAAAGAGAATACA
>CAYUJK010000588.1:0-2302 GCA_964444895.1 uncultured Roseivirgaceae bacterium | reverse complement strand
CATATACTATTTTGTTTTCCGGGCACATGCGTTTTGTGGGTAAAAAGTCCGGTGCGAGGGTCGTAGATATTGAGTCCTCCACCGTCAGTGGCCAGGAGGATTGTACCATCCGACCGCTCGCGTATGCAAAAAACAGTACTTGCATTCATTCCCCGTTCTGACACACTTTGGCGGAAATGAGAAAAGCGGTTGCCGTCTATGTTAAAAAAATTTACTCCTCCGGCAAAAGTCCCCAGCCACATATTGCCCTTGTCATCCCGGCAAATGGCATAAATGGAATTGTTGTTCAAGCTGGAAATATTTGAAGGATCGTGGGCATAGTGACTAAACGATTGCAAATCGGGGCTATAGATGCTAAGACCACTATTATCCAATCCAATCCATAAATTTCCGGAATTATCTTCTCCAATTGAAAGAACGGATGTTCCGGGAAGCGTTGACCCATCTTTTCCTTTACTATAGTTCTGCACTACCCTGGCTTCTCTATTTACCCTACAAAGCCCTATTTCCCTGGATCCTACCCAAAGACGATGCCGGCTGTCTTCGAAAATGACGTTTACACTATTCCTGGTAATGGAGCGCGCTACTTCCGAGTCCAGTTCATAGCGTGTAAATGCCCTTTTTTCCCTATCAAATCTCTTAAGCCCGGTGCTGGTAGTTCCTACCCAAAAGTTCCGGTGACTATCTTCGAAAACCGTCTGTACACCTTCCCCGCTGGTACCTATTGAATCGGCCTTGCTGGCAGGATAATGCGAAAATGTGCCCGTCTCCCGGTCATACAAATTCAACCCGCCTTTGCCTATTTCCGCTCCATTGACGCCTACCCAGATATTTCCTGCTTTATCTTCATAACATATTTGAATGTAATTGCTTGAGATGCTTGTAGGATCCTGAGGGTCATGCTGATAACGGGTGAATCGCTCTGTTTCGGGGTCGTATACATTTATTCCATTCCAGGTAGATACCCACAATTTCCCCCTGCTGTCTTCCATAATATGATTCACCTGGTTATCGCTAATGGAAAAGGTGTCGCTTGTATTTTTGAAAATCCTGAACTCATAACCGTCGTAGCGGTTAAGCCCTTCTGACGTGCCCACCCACATAAAGCCACGGCTGTCCTGGCAAATACTGAGCACGTAGCTTTGTGAAAGGCCCTCTTCCAGACTGATATGCTTGAAACGAAGATTTTGAGACTGACCAAGAGCTACCATTGCCAGAAAAACGAGACTGAAAAAAAGGGCGAAAAATCTCCTCATGGCTGCATGCTAAAAAAAAGATGCAGAGCTGTACCGTTTATCCGAATATGGTAATATCTGTCTTTCGTGGTCATAGAAGTTGAATTTTAAAAAAATTTTAATCAGAAGAAAAGGAATTTCCTGGATATCATTTCTAATTTCGATCAGCAAGCCATTAATACAGACAGAGAGCAAATATGGCGGTGTCGACATTTCATTTTTTTGCCGTTACGTGTGTTTTTTCAAAAGCCTTTTTGTATATAGTAACGCATGTTGAATTCTGGTTTTCTTAATTGTATTTCTTTTGCATTAGTTCTGATGTTGTGTTCGCTTGCGGGAAATTCACAAACGTTGAAGTATTCCATCTACCGCGGCTCCAGCAAGATCGGCGAAATCGTGGCTTCACGAGCAAAAAGTCAGCATGTATGTCGCTATGATGTCACTTCCTTTGCCTCATTTCGAGTAATTCTTAAGTACGAGCGAAAAACTTCCATGAAGGTTTCTTACCGGCACAACATCCTGGAAACAGGTGAATCCAAAACCTACATGAACGGAGAGCTGGAAGAATCGTCGCTCACACGCCGGTCGCACAATGCCTACGTGGGCCTCACCCTCGGGGGTGATACGCTGCATCTGCCGCATCCTATCAGGTACAGCACTGCCATGCTCTACTTTCAGGAACCCGTGGGAGTCCGCGAAGTTTATGCTGAAAGTTACCTGGCCCTCTGCCCTATGGAACCGGCAGGTAAAAACAGGTACAAACTCACCCTACCGGGCGGAAAGATCAATTATTACACTTACAAAGGCGGTGTTCTAACTGAGGTGCTGGTAGAGCGCTCCTGGTTCAATATCTACTTTCGCCTGGAAGAATAAACTTGCGCCTTTCAGCAGTGTTTATTGGTCGTTTTCCAGTTAAAATCCTATTTTTTTGGCGCTTTACTGTCCTTTTGAAAAATATTAGATGTGGCCGGTTTTTGGAAAATAGTTCCTTTAAATTAAGTATCAAACTCTTGCGACTATTTGCTCATACCCGCAATCCATGCCGCACAGCCCTTCGCGAACCAAGC
>CAYUJK010000587.1:0-2307 GCA_964444895.1 uncultured Roseivirgaceae bacterium | reverse complement strand
GTGCTTTTATCGCCATAGTAATGACCGGCCTTGACCAGGATATGATGCAAAAAAACCTCACCTGCCGCAACCTGAAGGAATCACAAAAAAACATGTATTGGTTCAGCATAGTACTGATATTCGTTAACCTACTGTTTCTCTCTTTGGGTGTTTTGCTTTACTTGTACGCCGGCGCTAATTCCATTGACATTCCGGCGAGAACGGATGAACTCTACCCGCTGCTCGCCATAAATTATTTCCCGGCGTTGGCGGCAATTTTATTTCTGCTGGGGATTATCGCCGCCGCCTACTCTAGCGCCGACTCTGCCCTCACCGCACTCACTACGTCGTTTTGTGTCGACTTTATTGGCTTTTCGAACAAAGGCGAAGCTGCACGAAAGAAGATTAAAACCCGGGTTCATCTTGGATTCTCCCTTTTGCTTTTTCTTGTGATCGTTTTGTTCAGAAATATCAATGATGACAGCCTGATCAACAATCTTTTCAAAGCGGCGGGCTTTACTTATGGCCCGCTATTAGGACTTTTTGCATTTGGGATGTTTACTAAATATTCCATCAAAGACAAGTGGGCGCCAGCCGTCTGTATTATAGCACCTATCATCTCCTACATTTTGGATGTGAACTCGCACGAGTGGTTGGGAGGTTTTGAATTTGGGTTTTCGATACTGATGGTAAACGGCCTGCTTACCTTTTTAGGACTGTACACGATCAGGGAACGAAGATTTGGCGCAGAAAGACCAGTTTAACGACACTACAGGCGTTTTTAACGTATTGTATTTCTTTTTATCAATTTATTTTTAATATTTGCTATACAATTTTTTAAAGTAAACGCATTTACTTTTTTAAGTTGACGAGCATCAATTGAGTATTTAGTATTAAATTTTAGAAAAATAATTCCTTATGAAAATCGTAAAAATATCATTTCTGGCTACCGTAGTGGCATCGTTGGTGTTCATTGCCAGTTGTAAAAATAATGGTGATGATGGGCCTTCTGATAGAGAGACAAGGATAAATCTGCTGGTAACTCACAGCCCCTGGAATTTGACCACTGCGGACGTGCCTGATGGTACCGCTACAGAAGATGGAGATTGGGACAATTTTTCCGTTAGCTTCACCACCACTACGATGACTGCAAGCAACCACGCAACTGGTGCTAGTGGAGTTTGGCCCTCAGGTTCCTGGAGCCTAAGTAGTGACCTTAACACAATCGTAGCAGGAAGTCGTGAATACACGATTTCATCGATAAGCTCAAGCTCTATGCAAATATCATTTACCGTACCCGAAGAAGTAGAGTTAGGCGCCCGAACTGCTGCACTGGGTGGCAACTATGTGTTTACATTTGAAGGCAGTAATCAGTAAGAAATAAGCCGCTATACATAATAAAAAAAGCCCCTAAAAAAAGGGGCTTTTTTTATATTCCAAGAATAAAGTAATAGAGTAACTGGAAATATCCGTCGTATTCCCGGAGCGGCAATGTGTTTGCCCTGTCGTAGATGTCGTGGTAAAAGGTAGTGCCTCCCAAAGTATAGATATAAAAGCACGGCACGCCGTTGGTGTGAAAAAAACAGTGATCGCTATTGCATGCTTCTCCTCTCGCTTTTACCTCCTTTAGCAGCCCGTTCTCCTGATTCAATTGTGTAAGCTGGCTGAAGTATTCTTTGTGCTCCAGCCCATTCACTACTGTTATCCCTTCTACTCCGGTGCCGGCCAAATCGAGGTTGATCAAAAACTTAATGTTTTCCAGCGGAAACAAAGGGTTTTTCACGAAGTAATTGGACCCTATCAGTCCAGCCTCTTCGGCACCGAAGGCTATAAAATATACGTCATACTTCAAGGTGCTCGCCTTTAGTTTTCTTGCGAGATCCAACATGAGCGCCACCCCGCTGGCATTGTCATTGGCGCCGGGAAAGTAAGTTTCACGTCCCATTCTCCCAAGATGGTCGTAGTGTGCGGTGATCACCAGGCAAGTGTCAGTGCTGCCAGCCCCCGGCAAATATCCAATGACATTATTTGACGAATAGTTCTCAATGTATTCCGCATCAATTAAAAACTCGATTTCGTCCAACGGACCATCAATACTATCGCGAAATAAAATAAAAGCCGGCCTGAACGCCTGAGATGTGGATACTGACCAGGGCACTTTGCCCTGATGCACAAACCCTACCGCTCGCGCCGCTACCCTGCCCTCGTACTTTAAGTATTCCGAAAACTCCCGGACACGCGCAGCTTCGGAAGCAGAAAGTGCCTTTTCTGATGACATATCGACAAGTAAAACCCGGCTTTTTTCCTTTGTTACCTGCTCCATCCACC